>JAIOHV010000025.1 GCA_019912885.1 bacterium | reverse complement strand
GCGCGGCCGTGGTCGCCGGAGGGGGCGGGACCGGAAGCGGCATCGCGGCGGCCGGCGGCGCGTCGGGCATGCCTTTTTCGAGTTCGGAAATCAAGCCCTGGATTTGCTGGCGGATCGACTCGATGCGCTGCGTCTGCCCTTCCGTCGCGATCGACTGCATCCATGCGTCGAGTTGCGACTGGAAGGTGCGCAGCTCGCGCACCGCCGCGTTTTCCTCGGCGCGCTGAATCTTGCGCAAGCCGGCCTCGAGCTTCACGTCGACGCGCGATTCCAGATCCTCCAGGCGCTGGTTGACGATCTCCTCCATCGTCGCGTCGTAGGGCGAGGAGCTGATTTGCGAAATGCCGATCAGAAGTAGCGCGAGGGCGGATAGAATGAGCGCAAGCCCCGAAACGAAACTCACATTCTTCTTGTCGTCCATGGAAATCTCCTCCTTCGAAGCGTTCGAGGACCAGGATCGGGATACAGGGGGAATTGGCGGCGAGGCGATGGGAGGCGACGGGCGGTCAGCCGGCCTCTCGGGCTCGCCGGCCGTTTCGGCGGCCGGTTCGGGCTCGCTCACGCCGCCGGGATCGCGGCCATCATCGGCGGGTGCCGCGGGGATCGCCGGCGCGGGCACGGGCGCCTCATCGTTACCGGTGATCGCGGACGCGAACGTGCCGTCGCGCTCCGGCGGCTCCTCGCCCATCAGGCGCAGGTGCGTGTGGCAGTAGTCTTTCCCCGTGACGGCCGTCGCGCGGCACGGGCGACCGCTTTTCGTCGTGGCCTTACACTGGGTCACCGGCCAACCTCAAATCCGCGAATTTGCAATACGTTTCCAAGATGCGAGCGTTTTCAACGTATTTCCGGCGAGGGCGGGTGTCAAGGAATAACGAGGGCTTTTGGGGAGCAGGTCCCCGTTCCCGCGCGCGGAATGGACGGAACGGACATCATGGACCGAATGGACTTCATGGACAGTGGAATACGTGGCGCGCCCGCCCGCACGGTTTCGTTCGGCATCGGGTAATTCTGCTATGCTTTGGCGCCTTATGAAACGCTGCCGACGCACCGTCATCGCCGGGTTGATCGCACTATTGTTCGCCTTCGCGGCGTGCAAGCGCGAATCGACCGACCCGCCGCCCGCGCCTGCGCCTGACGCGATCCCGCAACGGATCATCTCGCACGCGCCGGCGTTCACGGAGATCGCATTCGAGCTGGGGATCGGCGAGAAGATCGTCGCGGTAAGCGATTTTTGCGTCTATCCGCCCGAGGTCACGAAGCTTCCCAAGGTCGGCGGCCTGCTCAACCCGAACCTCGAGCGCGCGGTGTCGATGCGGCCGGATCTCGTTTTCGTCGAAACCGGGGCGCGCGAGCTGGCCGAGCGATACCGCAAGCTCGGTATCCCCGTCCTGTTCATGCGCGTGGACGTTCTGGCCGACATCATCGACGCGGTCGAGAAGATCGCGACGGCCGCGGGCGTTCCCGAGCGTGGCGCGGTACTTACCGCAACGATCCGCGCGGGACTCGATGCGGTTCGCGAGAAAACCGCCGGCCGCGATCATCCGCGCACGCTGTTTGTCGTGGAGCACGTGCCGGGCGACCTGCGCGAGATCTATGTCGTCGGGCCGAAGAGTTTTCATGGAGAGCTGCTCGCGATCGCCGGCGGCGAAAACGTGTTTGCGAGCCTCGACAGGAAATACGCGAACGTGTCCGCGGAATCGATCCTGGCGCGCGATCCGGAGGTGGTCATCGTCATGTCGCGCAAGCAGGACGTGACGGAGGAGGACGTCGCGGGCGAGCGGGCGATCTGGGCGAAGCTGCCGACGCTCGCCGCGGTGAAAAGCGGCCGCGTGTACCTGCTGCCCGCCTCTCCCATCTCGGCGCCGACGCCGCGCGTGGTCGATTCCGCGAACCTGCTCGCGCGGATTTTGCATCCGGCGGCGTTTGAACCGCGGGATTAGATTCACGAAATACCACCGCGCGTTCCGGGGCCGTACAACTTGTCGGTGTCCGGGCAACTTTTTCCGCGTTTTTTTTGGCCGTGCTACAATCAGATGGCGCCGCGTTTTCATGGGAACGGAGGGTTTTATGTCGATACGCACGCTTGCCTATTTTTCGATTTTACTTGGCCTTGTCGTTTCGCCGCTCGCGTGTTCGTGCGGCGACGATGATGACGACTCCGCTGACGATGACGGCACCGATGATGATGATGATGATGACGACGCGGCGGACGATGACGAAGATTTTCCCGACGACGATACCCCGGGCGATGACGATACGGCGGGCGATGATGATGATGACGAAGACGATTGGGGACCAGAGTTCGATCCCTGCATCATCGTCGTGAGCGATTACAAGTGGGACGACCATCACGACGCGATGGTGACGATGCGAAGCGATGGCAAGTTCGCCGTTCTCTGGGATCGTTTAACCATCGATTGGGAAAATCCGGCAGCAGATCGCGAGCGAATCGTCTCGGTGCGGTATTTCGAATCCGATGGATCCCCCGCCACCGATTCGATCGTCGTTGATACGCCGGCGCCGCCGAAATTCATAAGCAGCGCGATCGGAAGCAATGACGACATTGTTGTTCTCGCTTGGACGGACGGGGACGAGGGCGACCCGAAACAAGGCGTTTACGTTCGTCTCTACGATTGGAACGGACAGGCGCTCGGGGAGAGGTTCGCCGTATTCGCGCAGGAGGGCGTGGTGGCGCGGTTTGGGTCATTATCCGTCAACGGCGATGGATACTTTCTCATCGAACATACGATCGAAGGGCAAACGGACAAATATCACCTTTTTAATTCCGGAGGTGATCCCTTCGGCGAGCCATTTACACTAGAAACGCCAGGGGTCGTCGGAATGGATTCTCAACGAGGTTTTGTCGTCGCCTGGAACGATGGAGAAGGTTCAAACTACGACGTTTATGCGCGGCGGTACGACGCAAACCACGCTCCCGTTGACGAGAGCGTCCGGGTCAGCGAAACCTCAAACGTTTTTCCGGCGTCGCCCGTCCTTGTCGTTTGGCCGGCCGGCGAATTCGCCATTGCCTGGCAGACAGCGGACAACCCCGAGGCAGCAAATATTCGCGTTTTCGACATGGACGGTAATCCGCGGACAGGCGAATTTTCTCTAAGCGCGAGCGGCGACCAGATCGACCGTTTTCCAAGCCTCGATAGCGCCTTGGATGGCCGTTTTGCCGCGGCGTGGTTACGTGGCGCTCTGCGGGACGATGTTCGTTTTCGTCGATTTGAAACCGACGCGACTCCCTCAGGCGACGACATTTCCGTGTTTTCTTTTGAACCGGCGACGTCTCCGAAGCTGGGATTTCCAAGCGTCGCAATGGGCGACGACGGGTCCAGCGTTGTCGCGGTCGCAGCAAGTATTTCGGGATATCCCTTCCAGGTGATCGCGCGGCTCATTGACGCAAACGGCAATCTTGTTTGCCCGGAGCTTTAACGAAATCCTGGACCGCCGCGCGTTTCCGCTGCCGGGCCGTGTGACCGCTTTCCACGGTGAGAAAATAGTTCGCCGAATTCTCGCCTTCTTTTGATACAATTCGCCTGCCGCGTTTTCATGGGAACGGAGGGACTTATGTTGATACGTTACTCATGGAGTTTCGCGGCGATTTTTTCACTGGCCCTTTTCGCGCTCGCGTGTTCGTGCGGCGACGACGACGATGACTCCGTGGACGATGACGCTGATGATGACGACAATTCGGCGGACGACGACACCGATGACGACGCGGACGACGATTCGGACGACGATCTCGACGACGACACCCACGGCGGCGATGAAGAATGCGTGTTCTGGCCGGCCGGGGGAGGCATCCACCACACGAGCCCCGATGTCGCGATGAACGCCGCGGGCAGGTTCGTAATTGGCTGGGTGCGCCAAGGCAGCATCTTGACGGACGACGACGAAAAAGCCGCGCCAGACGATGCGGTTATGGCCAGGTTCTACGATGAAAACGGAATCGCGGCCGGCGAGGCTGTCGAGGTCTTCGCGATGCAGGGCGTCGAATGGGCCTTTCCCCGGGTCGTTGCCGGCGACGACGTGGTTCTCATTGCGTGGACGCACACGGGCACGGACGGCAAGAAACAGGGCGTTTATGCGCGCCTGTACGAATGGTGCGGCGTGCCCCTCGGCGAGCCGTTCGCGGTTGCCGAATCCGTCGGCGACTGGACGGCCCTGTCGTCCATCGCGATGAAGACCGACGGGAATTTTCTCGTTCACTACCAGGTCGGCTCGTTCGGTGAAGAAACGGCGTGGGTGCGGCGCTACGACGCAACGGGCACGCCGGTCGGCGCCGCGTTCGAGGTCGATGAAAGCGGCATCCTCGGCATCGACGCCGACGGCGATTTCGTCCTGGCGTGGACGGAAGGATCGTCGACCGACTTCGACGCGTACGCGCGGCGATATCAGCCAGACGGCACGCCCTACGCCGAGAAGTTTCGCGTGAATCAGGCGACCGAGCTCGGGCAGGTCGTGACGGGCCTGGCCGTTGCTCCAGACGGACATTTCGTTGTCGCGTGGCATTTCATAGAGCAATACAACGCGCAGGTCGATGCCTTCGCGCGCGTTTTCGAGGCCGACGGATTGCCGCGCACCGACGAGTTCCGTATGAACGAGGATGTCCCCGGCGAACAGCCCCGTCCGGATGTCGCGATGGCCGCAAACGGGCGATTCGTCGCCGTCTGGCCGGATCGCGATCCGGGCGAATATGCGTTCGGCGCCAAAGGCCGCCTTTACGATGAGAACGCGACGCCCCTCGGCGAAGAGCTTGCGATTTTCAATGTGCGCGACGTGACAGACCTGGGAAACAATTCGCGCGTCGCGATGGCCAACGACGGAATTTTTGTCGCCGTAACCGATCGCTACGACGACGCGGATGAGTTCGTCAACGTCGCCGCCCGGCGGTTCGACGCGGATGGCAATCCGCTGTGCGTCACGCCGTGAGCTGTCGAGCGAATCACGCCAACTTGCCAGGATAAAGGGCGGCCATTGGCGATGAGCCAGCGGGTGTGGAACTTGAACTTCTCGCACCCGCTGGCGTCGGTGCTACAATCCTCTCGCCGCGCCATCATGGGGAGAAGGGGGAAATCATGTCGATACGCACGTTTTTTTTCTTTTCGATTCTGTTGAGTCTTGTCGCGTTTCCGCTCGCCTGTTCGTGCGGCGGCGACGATGACGACGATGACGACGACGCGGCGGATGACGACGACGAGTTTCCGGCCGATGACGACGACGATAGCGCCGGGGACGACGATGATGACGACGACAGCGCGGGCGACGACGACGGCGGCGATGATGACGACGATGGCGGCGACGACGACACGGGCGACGACGATCTTGGGCCGCGTCACGCCTTGATCGCGGCGGACGGGCGTGGCGCGTCGGTCGCGCTGTCGGAAACCGGCGTCGCGCACGCGGCGTGGGTTACGAGCGCCGGCGCGCTCGGGCATGGCACGTTCGATCTCGAGTCGGAAACCTGGGAGACGGCCGCTATCGCCGATGACGCGGATGCGGAAGGTGATACGTCCGTCGCGGTCGATGGCGAGACGGCGCACGTCGTGTACTCCCAAGGCGGCACGGACGTCGTCCTTCCGCTCATCTACCTGACGCAGGGCGAAACCTGGGACACCGCGTGGACGTGGTCCGGGCTGCCGGGATATCGCGTGCGCGGGCACGATCTCGCGCTCGACGCGAACGGCGACGCACACATCGCTTTTGTCGTGGAATATCCGGACATCAAGGGCGTTCTGGTGCTGATGTACGCCACCGATGCCTCGGGCGCATTCGTGGACGACGAACTCGACCTCGTCTACCCCGGCGGAATGCCGTCGATCGGCATCGACGCGAGCGGCGACGTTTACATCGTGACCGGCGGCCGTTTCTACACGAACGAGAGCGGCGACTGGGCGACGACGGACGACGACAACCTCACGCTGCCCTCTCTCGCCAACGAGCCCGACGGCGATCTGTACGTCGGCTATCTCGATAGCGCGGGGCCGCACTCGTGCGCGTGGGGCGGTCCGATGACGCCGGGCGGCCCGATCGGCGAGCCGAAGGCGTGCGTCGTCGATCCGCCGCTGCTCGGGTTCGGCATGGCGACGGGGATGTATTCCTACGCGTATCTCGACGACCTGGGCCGTCTATACAACACGCGCGTCACGACGGGATTCCAGTGGAACCGCGTCATTACCGAAGCGAAGGCGGGCTGGTCGTTTGCCGAGGGGCTCGTCGTCTCCGACGACGCGGGCCAATGGGACCACATCGTCTACGTGCACCACGACGACAACGAAGGCGCGAACGAGTTGCACCACGAGTGGGTTTTTACCGGCGAGTCGAACGACGACTGAGCCGGATTGTTCGCGGCGCCGCGTGCGCCAAAAAAGTGGGGGGAAAATGCGAACCGCGCTGATCGTCGCGGCGATGGCCGCGTGCGCGCTTTTGCTGCCGATGTCGTGCTCTTGCGGCGATGACGACGGCGATGACGACGCGGACGGCGACGATACCGATGAAGATGCGGGACCGGATGCGTGCGTCGATGCGGCGGTAACCGCGGACGGAAAGCAACCGGACGCCAACGAGGCGTGCGTGTTTGTCGTCAACGATCGCCCGGCAGGCGGAGTCTTTCACGCGGCGCCGAGCGTCGCCATGAACGCCGGCGGCGCGTTCGCGCTGGCATGGATCAAGGATTACTGGACGTACTCAGACGAAAAAGCGGACTACAACGCAGGCCTTTACCTGCGGTTTTTCGACGACGTTGGTCGCGCCTTCGGCGACTCATTTCACGTGCAGAATATTTCCGAGCGGTCTGTCGCGTATCCACGGATTGCGGCTGGCGACGATCGCGCGGTCGTGGCGTGGCGTCACGACGGGTCAAACGATTTGCAGGAAGGGATTTACGCGCGGCTTTATTGCCTTGACGGTGCGCCGATCTCGAACGCGATTCCGGTTTTATCGTACGAAACGGATGATGCGGAAATCGCGGACGTCATGATGGCGCGGGACGGCGCGTTCATCGTCCACTACCGATCCAACCGGTCCAGCGATTCCTATTTGCGTCGCTTCGATCGCGACGGGGAGCCCGTGGCGTCTTCGATCGCACTCGAACACGGCGGCGACGTGGATGCGGATGCGGACGGAAATTTTGTCCTGATCTGGAAACACGGATCGGCGCCTCAGCTTGACGTTTACGCGCGTCGATACAACCAGCGCGGTGATCCTTTCGGCGACGCTTTTCGCATCAACAAATCGACCGGAGAGCGGAACATTTGGTCGGATGTTGCAATGTCGCATTCGGGACGGTTTGCCGTCGCATGGACGCGCGTCGACACACACGCCATTGGTCGAGATGTTTTCGCGCGGCCTTTCGAGGCGGATGGCACACCCGCATCCGACGACATCCGTTTGAATGAAGACGACACGGGAGCGTTTCAAGCACCCCGCGTCGACATCGCGGCCGACGGGCGATTTGTCGCCGTATGGTTGCGCGAGTATCAAAGCTACGCTTTCGCGGTCGAGGCGCGCACGTTTGATGCGAACGGTTCACCGTCGAGCGACGTCATTGAGGTGTTTGATTTTCCGGAGGCCACCCCCGACTTCGATAGCGTAGCGGAGGTGGCGGTCAATGATGACGGTTCGTTTGTCGTCGTCGTCGAGCGGTACAACAGCAACGAGGAAGAAGACGTGGGCGACGTTTTGACGGACGACACGTCGGATGTTCTCGTTCGTCGTTTCGACGCGAATGGCAACGCGGTTTGCCCGGGTGAATAGAAATCGACGGGTGCTGACTAAATATTGATCAATGCCGTCAACATCGTGCGAGTTGATACATATAGATCAATAAATCGTCTTTCGGGTTACGCTCACATCGAAGGACGCGAATGACGTCATCCTGAGCGTAGCGAAGGATCTGGCTGACCCCTGCTGACGGCCACGCGTCGATCGGGACGGGGCTGGATCCTTCGCTACGCTCAGGATGACAAGGGAAAGGGGGGATGACAGGGGAAAGGCGGGATGACAGGGAAAGGCGAGATGACAGGGAAAGGCGCTCGGTTGAAGGGCAAGAAGCGTTCGGGATGATGCGGAGAGAACGTCCGTTCGACGCGAGCGGCACGGAGGCGGAGCGCTTTGGCGCGCCCTACCCGGCCGCAGGTTCCGGTGTTGCGCGGCGCAGGCGTTCGACGGCGAGCCAGATGTGGTTGACGGCCGCGGGCGTCATGCCCGGCAGGCGGCGGATCTGGCCGAGGTTGTCCGGGCGGATGCGCGAGAGCTTTTCGCGGATCTCCGTGGACAGTCCGTGGATGGCGTCGAAATCGAGCGCGGCGGGCAGGTGGACGCGATCGGCCGTCAGCCAGCGGCGAGCCTCGTCGTCCTGGCGGTCCAGGTAGCCGGCGTAGAGGATGCGCGTTTCGACTTCCGCGGCGACGTCCTCGGTCAGTTTGGGGCGGTGAGGGTCAAGCGGGGCGATACCGGCGTATCCGAGCTCCGGACGCGTCATCAGGACGGCGAGCGTCGCAGGTTTCTTGAGCGGCGCCGAGTCGAGCGCGGCCAGGGCGTTGTCGGACGGCGCGCCCGACGGAATGCGCGTTTGCGTCAGGCGTTCCACCTCCGCGTCGATCGCGTCGCGCCGGCGTTCGAAACGCTCCCAACGTGCGTCGCCCACAAGGCCGATCGCGCGGCCGCGCGGCGTGAGGCGGATGTCCGCATTGTCCTCTCTGAGAAGTAATCGAAATTCCGCGCGGCTTGTGAACATGCGGTACGGCTCAGTGACGCCGCGCGTGATGAGATCGTCGATCAATACGCCGATGTAGGCCTCGTTTCGCGCCAGGATAAACGGTTCTTGGCCTTTGATTTTCGCGGCGGCGTTGATGCCGGCGACAAGGCCCTGCGCGGCGGCTTCCTCGTAGCCGGACGTGCCGTTGACCTGCCCGGCGAAAAACAACCCTTCCACGTCACGCAACTCAAGAGTGGGGCGCAACGCCGAGGGGTCGATGTAGTCGTATTCGACCGCGTAGCCGGGGCGCGTGATCGAAACGTTTTCCAGGCAGGGAATGGATCGCAGCATCGCGAGTTGCACGTCGTAGGGCAGGCTGGTGGAAACGCCGTTGGGGTAGATCTCCTCCGCGGAGCGCGTCGTGGGTTCCAGGAAGATCTGGTGGCGGGTTTTATCAGCGAAACGCACGACCTTATCCTCGATGGACGGGCAGTAGCGCGGGCCGACGCCTTCGATGCGCCCGCCATAAAGGGGCGATCGCGAGAGGTTCGCGCGGATGATGTCGTGCGTCGTCTCGCTGGTGAACGTGATGTGGCAAGGGAGCTGCGTCACGTCCAGGCGGTCGTTCATGAACGAAAACGGGCGGGGGG
>JAIOHV010000024.1 GCA_019912885.1 bacterium | reverse complement strand
TGTATTCGAGCAATATTTGGCCTTCGTCACCTGCCCGTCGTCAGCAGGAGAATAATACGGTTCGGAAGTCCAGGTTTTGCCGGTGCGACGAACGCGCCGAAACGTGTCGTTCGCGTCGCCCCAAGTAAAAAACGCCGTTGGCGCGTTTTCCGAATCGAAGAACACGGAGTTGAACGAGATTTGCCCCGTTGGCGGGCCAACCACGTAAAGCGACCAGGCGTCGCCTATTTTCTCCGCGATGCGGGGGGCGAAATCTGTCAACAGCCCCGTGCCGTAATAAGAAACGAATGCGTGCCCGACGGATTGGGCGACGACTTCCGGGTTCATGGAAAACAGCACAGGGATCCACGCTGATGTAAAACTTCCTCCGTCGGGTTTCGACGCGTAGATCAGGCCGCCGAACGCCCACGGACTTTGTTCGCCGGCCTCGGACACCACGTGCGCGCTGCCGTCCGGCGCGATGTCGAGCGCGATCTGATAGCCAACGTCGACGCCGACGCCGGTCTCATCGAAGGCGATTTCTGTTTCCCAGATTCCCGCGACGCGATGGCCGTAACGCACGGATAGCTCGTCCCAATTCTTCCAGGCCATGTGCGGCGAACCGTCCGATCCGAGCGAGATCGCGCCTTGTGTATTCGCAAAGTCGTAACCGCGGCTTCCGAAGGACGACATCGAATCGACGGCCTCGATTTCCCACGGCCCGCCGGGCACGCCGGTGGCGTAGCGAACCTCGTGGTTCCAACCATCGGAATAGGCGACATGAAAGACGTCATTCTCGTCGATCGTCATGCGGGGGTAACGCGCCATAAAGGCGATGCGCTCCCACGTCCAGTCGGTCGGACGCACCTGTCCCGTCGCGATTTTTTCGGCCGCCAGCGAATAGATGCGCAAATCACGGCCGTAGCTCGTGATGACGTGGACGTTTCCCTGGGAATCGACGACGACATCGCCTTCCAGAACGAGGTTCAGTGTGCGGACGCCGCTGCTTCGCACGACGCAAATCTCGATGCCATCCTCGGAGACGAAGGAATCCGGGCATCCGGGCTGAAACGGCGATAACTCCGTCAAGCCAAGATCGACGACATCGTCCGGCAGTTCGACGCAATGCTCTGCGAGGTCTTCATCATACGGGCGCGCAACGGTGTCGTCGTCCGCGCTGTCGTCGTCGAACGTGTCATCGTCTGATGAATCGTCGTCGTCCGCGTCGTCGTCAAAAGCGGAATCGTCGTCCGCGTCATCGTCAATCGCCGAATCGTCGTCCGCGTCGTCGTCGGGTAGCGAGTCGTCATCGTCGTCCGCGTCGTCGTCGAATCCCGAATCGTCGTCATCCGCCGTCGTGTCGTCATCGTCGATCGGCGTCCCGCCATCGGCCGGATCGCTATCGTCGTCATCGCCGCACGAGCAGCCGGGAAGCGTGAGCAGAAGCAGGAGGGAGAGGATCAGGAGCGCGAAAAACGCAAGGAAGCGGCTTGCGGATTTCCTCCGCGAATCGGATCGCACGGAATTTCCGGCGACACTCATAAACCCCACCGCGATTTGTAGAATGAACGTAAACCATCGCGATGGAAAAAGGTAGCCGCGATTGCGGTTTGCGGCTTGCACCTGCCGGGCGGCGCGTGTACTCATGCGGCTTGGTTTTTTACCGCGTTGCGCCGCTTGGCCGGCTCTCGCGAAGCGATGGAGCCCATGCGCGTCCTGATGGTCCGGCCGCCGAAATATCTGTGGCCGTACATGAACGAACACGACAACTTCCTGCTCTCGCAGGCGATGGTCTACGTCGGCGCCGCCGCGCGTGCCGCCGGGCACGATGTGACGCTCATCGACTGCGGACCGTCGAAAATGGGCTGGACGAGCCTCGCGGAAACGATCCGCGACCTGCGCCCGCGCGCCGTGCTCGCGGGGGATTCCGAGACGCTCTACGAACACGAGACCGGCCGCGTGTTCGCGCTCGCCAAGTCCATCGACCAGGACATCGTGACGATCTCCGGCGGGACGCACTTCGCGCAGAACGCCGTGGACTGCATGCGCCGCTATCCCATCGACGCCATCGTGCGCGGCGAGGCCGAGGCGACGCTGACCGAACTGCTCGGCGCGATCGACGGCGGTTCGCGCGATTTTTCGAACATCGCGGGGCTTGCCATTCGCGGCGAGGACGGCGGCGCGGCTTTCACCGGGCATCGCGACCTGATCCGCGATCTCGACACGCTGCCCTTCCCGGCCTACGACCTTCTGCCGATGCACCTGTTCGGCGCGTCGCGTTACCTGTTTTCGCCGGGCGGCATGACGATCCACCACAGCCGGGGGTGCGTCGATAGCTGCGCATTTTGCGCGTGCTGGCTGCAGATGGCCAAACGCAAGGGCGATCCGTCGGTGGAGTACGCCGAGACGTTTTTGCCGCGCTGGCGCACGCGCTCGGTGGAACCGGTCATCGACGAGATGATCCACCTGCATGACCGCTACGGCAAGAACTGCTTCGTGTTCGGCGATGACACCTGGAACGTGAAACAGGAATGGAACGACGCGTTCGCCGAGAAGGTGCTGCGCCTCGACAGGAAATTCTACTGGTTCGGATTCATGCGGGCGGATTACCTGATCCGCGACGAGAAGGCCGGCATCTTCGAAAAGCTCATCCGCACGGGCCTTTCGCATATCTGTATCGGCGTGGAGCGCGCGGAGGACGACGACCTCGATCGCATGAGCAAACACAACTACAGCACGGAAAAAAACGCCTGGCTGATCCCCTACCTCAAACGCAAATACCCTTCGCTGTTCATCCAGTCCACGTTCATCGTCGGCGTCCGCGAAGATACGCCCGAAAAGCTCGACCGCATGGTGAGCTTCGTGAAAAAACTCAACCCGGATTTCCCCGCGTTCCATCCGCTGACGCCCGTGCCCGGCACCAAGAGCTTCGAGGAGGCGCGCTCGAATGGATGGATCGAGGAGTTCGACTATTCGCGCTACGACTGGATGACGCCGGTCATGGGCACCGCGACGATGACCCGCGATGAGATCCACCTGAAACTGTGGGAGATGAACCGGCAGGTGCTCTCGCTGAAAAACATCGTCCGCGGCATCTTTTCGCCGCACAAATACAAACGCCGTATGTACATCTGGTGGGCGATCGTCACCGCCAACGTCGCACTCGATTTTCTGGTTGACCGCATCCTGCCCTCGCGTTCGGTGCGCAAAAAGGTGGAGCTGTCCGAATACGTCGGACTGCTCAAACCCGACTGGTACGAGGCGTAAGGATGCACGGCCACGCGCACGGGCACGGGCACGGGCACGCGCACCATCCCGGCACCATCCTCGACGACCACCTGACGCACGCGCAGTACCTCGCGCATCAGCGCGCGCGACGCCGCGCGATCACTCGCGACGTGCGCCGCGCCGCGATCGGCATCCTCGCCGCCGGCGGCACGGGGCCGCTCCTTGAGATCGGCGTCGGACCCGCCGTGGGCCTTGGAATGCTCGCGGACGCGCTTGGCACGGAGGAAGCGACGGGCGTCGATGCCGATCCGCGCATGATCGAGCTTGCCAAGGCCGAGCAGCCGCGATTCGCGCCTACGCTCGTTGTCGCCGACGCGCAAAAGGTGCTGCCCGTAGCCGATGGCACGATCGGCGCGATCTATTCGGAACTCGTGCTGCATCACATCGACGATCCCGCGGCCGTGTTCGCGAACGCGTACCGCGCGCTTCGTCCGGGCGGCGTATTCTTTTTGTCGGATGTCGATCCGGAAAACGCGATGAGCCGCGCGTTTACGGCGCTGTATCCCTTGCTCGTCGCGCTGGGATTTTCGCGCCACGGGTTCCTGGCGGCGCGCCACTCGCTGACGATGGCGCGGCCGTTTGGCGAACTTGTCGACATGATGCGCGCGGCGGGGTTCGAGATCGTGCACGAGGAGCGCCGCCGCATCCGCGGCGAAGCCGTGGCGCGAAAGCCGGCGTTGTAGGAGCGCCCTTCCAGGGCGCGATCGTCGAACGATCCGCGAATATCATTCGCGCCCTGGAAGGGCGCTCCTACAATCGACTGAAATCGCGACCGTCAGGGAGCGCGCATCGCGCGCGACGCACCAAGCCGCTACACTTGCACGCACGCATGACAAAACACCTGGCCAACGTCCCCACCCTGCCGCCGCCTGAAGGACGGCTGGCAAACCGGCACGGCGACCCCGCGTTTTCCGGCATCGACGCGTACGATCGCGCATGGGAAACGCACGGCGATGCGTGGGACTATCTGCGCGAGGCGTCGCCGCATCACGCGACAAAGCGCCTCTCGACGCGCCTGTACATGGACGCGCTTGCGCCCGCGCTCGCGGCGTATCCCGCCGCGTCGCGCGCGCTTGACGCGGGCTGCGGCGTCGGCCGTTTCACGCGCGAGCTGGCGCGCCGGGGTTATCGCGTCACCGCGCTCGATCCCTGCGGGCCGGCACTTGCACGCGCGATGGCGCACGCGCAGGACGAAGCGTGGGGCGAGATCGACTGGCGCTACGCCGACCTTTCGCTTCTCGACGACATGGCGCCGGCGAGCTTCGATATCGCGTTGTCGGCGGAGGTCCTGAATTACGTCACCGTGCCCGCGGACGAGATGGCGCGCCTTTGCCGCGTCACGCGGCCGGGCGGGCTTGTCACCGTTTCCGTCGAGGGGGCACTCGGCGCGCTGGCCGCGCGCGGCGCAGATCCGGAAACGATCGCGCGCGTCGTCGGCGGCGACACGAGCCTTGTCGAAGACGGCGCGGCGGTGCGGCTGTTTCGCGCGGGCGAGCTGGACGACCTGATGCGCGGCGCCGGGCTGAAAGACGTGCGCGTTACCGGCAGCCACTTCCTTTGCGAGGGCGTGTTGTGGTCATCGCTCGACGACGCCGCGCTCGCCGGCGAGGACG
>JAIOHV010000023.1 GCA_019912885.1 bacterium | reverse complement strand
CGTCCGCGGGCGTCGCCTTCGGCGCCGGCTTTTCGGTCTCGGCCGTTTCGCCGCGCGATTCGATGTATTCCTCGACGTCCGATTTCAGGATGCGGCCGCCCTTGCCGCTGCCCTCGACGCGCGCGGGATCGACGCCGGATTCCTCGACCAGGCGGCGTACCGCCGGCGAGAGCGCGGGCTCCTCGCCGCCTTCGGCCTCGTCCGGCTCGGGCTCCCTTTTTGGCGCGGGTTTTTCCTCGGCCTTCTTCGCCGCGGGCTTTTCCGCGGCCTTCGCGGCGGCCTTTTCCGGCTCTGCCTTTTCCTTCCTGTCCTTCTTTGGCGCTTCGCCCGCTTCCTCGATGTAGCCAATCACGTCACCGACCTGCACCACGCTGCCGGCCTTTTTCGTGATGCGAGACAGCGTGCCGGACGCCGGCGCGGGCAGGTCGATCGTGATCTTGTCCGTCTCGATGACGACAAGCGGCTCGTCCTGTTCGACCGCGTCGCCCTCGGCCTTCAGCCATTCGGCGATTTCGCCTTCGGCGACGGATTCACCGACGCTCGGGATCTTGATTTCGACAGCCATGAGTTAAGAGGTGCTCCGGAGAGGGGAATGCGCGCGCCGCCTGCCGGCCCCGCCGCGCGCGCAAAGTGTAGGCACGACGCCCCGAAAATCAAGCGCCGCGAAACGACGCCAGGCGGTCCGGCCCGCAAATCAGTGCGTTCCGATTTCGGACGACGCCGTCAGCGTTTCCCAGATGTCATCGACCATCAGCGGGTTGAACACACGAACGCTTTGGATATCGAACGACGGCTCACCGTTGTAAAGGACCACGCCGGATCGGGCGCGCTTGACGCCAAGGGCTCCGAACCAATCAAGCCCCTTGACGAAATCCCTTGAAAAAGTGGCGGCCGATTTGATCTCCACCGGTGTCAGCCGGCGATTTTCTCTGACGATGAGATCGACCTCGTTGCCGCGGGAGTCGCGGAAGAAATAGACCTCCGGCCGGATTCCCTTGTTCAGCGCGCTTTTCACGATGTCCGCGATGACGAGATTCTCGTACAGATTTCCGCGCAAGGGGTCGCGCGACGCCTGTTCCGATGTGTGAATGCCAAGCAAAAACGCGGCGAGACCAACTTCGGTAAAGTAAATCTTCGGCGACTTGATCACGCGTTTCTGAACGTTTGCAAAGTAGGGCGGCAACTCAAAGACCACATACGACGCCAGAAGAACGGAAAGCCAGTTTCGGATCGTCGCGCCGGATACGCCGACGTCGTTGCCGAGCGAGGCCAGGTTGACCACCTGCCCGATCCGACCGGCGAGCAGGGTGAGGAACTTCTGAAATTGCGAAAGATCGCGCAACTGGATCATGGCGCGCACGTCCCGCTCGACATAGGTTTGCAAGTAGCCGTTGAAAAACCGGCGCGGTTCCAATTTCTCTTCGTGCAGCCGCGGGAAAAATCCGCGATGAATCAAATCGAACGGATCGGACGCCGGATCATAATGTCGTAGCTCCCGCAGCGAAAATGGCCATAACGTCAACATGGCCGTTCGGCCCGCGAGAGACTGGCTGATGGCCTCGTGCAGCCCCGGTTGATGGCTGCCGGTCAGAACGAATCGCCCGCGCTTTTTGGAGCGGTCGACGATACCCTGGAGGTAGGACAGCAGGGCGGGAACGCGTTGCACCTCGTCCAGGATGCCGCCCTCGTCCATCTGCCCAAGGAATCCGCGCGGATCGGCTTCGGCCGCCATACGGACGTCGGGATCCTCGAGAGAATAATAGCGCTTTTTCGGAAACGTCATTCGGGCGAGGGTCGTCTTGCCGGACTGGCGCGGCCCAAGAATCGTAACGACCGGATACTCCGCGGCCGACTGTCGCAACTCTTCCGCGATGTCCCGAACGATCATGGCGCCATGATGCCGCCGGGGCGTGCAAATCGCAAGTCAAAGTTCCGATTTGCACGTCTGCGCGTTAAGGGCGCGAATTTTCACCGAAATTCTGTTCGAAAACGAACGCCGACGGCGACGCTCGCACGCGCCTTATCCTGCCGCTTTCGCCTTGCGACCGCTTGCCGGCGTGCCCGCCAGCGCCTCATCGACGATCTGGCGCTGCTCGTCGAGGTGGCGTTTCGCGTGGCCCGTCGCCGGCGCCGCCGACGCCGGACGCGAGACGCGTACGATCGCACGGCGGTCGGTGAAGCCGTCGCCGACGTGCGTCAGGAAGTGCTGCAACGCGCCGGCGTTCGCCGGTTCCTCCTGCGCCCAGACGATTTCCGCCTTCGGGTGGCTGACGATGAGTTTACGCACCTGGTCGTCGGGAAACGGGTAGAGCTGCTCGAGGCGCACGAGCGCCACATTCCTGATGTCACGATCGTCGCGGGCGCGCGCGAGGTCGTAATAAAACTTGCCGGTGCAAAACACGATGCGGTCCGCGCTTTCGAGCTTGTTCATGCGCGGGTCGGGCAAAAGCTCTTGAAAACAACCCTCGACGCACTCGTCCGCGCGGCTTGTCGCCATCTTGTGGCGAAGCAGGCTCTTGGGCGTCATGACGACAAGCGGTTTGCGGAACGGGCGATGCAACTGGCGGCGCAGCAGGTGGAAGTGTTGCGCGGGCGTCGTCGGATACGCGACCTGGATGTTGCTTTCCGCGCATAGCTGCAAAAAGCGCTCGAGCCGCGCCGACGAATGTTCCGGCCCCTGGCCGTCGTAGCCGTGCGGAAGCAGAAGCACGATTCCGGAATGGCGCTTCCACTTGGCCTCCGCGGACGCAATGAACTGGTCGATGATCACCTGCGCGCCGTTCACGAAATCGCCGAATTGCGCCTCCCAGCACACGAGTCCGTCCGGCGTTTCAAGCGAAAAGCCATATTCGAACCCCAGCACCGCCGCCTCGGAGAGCATGCTATCCCAGATCCAGACAGGCGCCTGCGTCTCGGAGACGTGTTGCAGTGGCGCGTATTCCTCCTCGGTCTCGCCATCGACAAAGATCGCGTGCCGCTGACTGAACGTGCCGCGCCGCGAATCCTGCCCGGACACGCGCACGGAATAGCCCTCGTGCGCCAGCGTGCCGAACGCGAGCAACTCGCCCATCGCCCAGTCCATCGGCTCCTCGCCGGCGCCCATCCGACGCCGCGTCTCGAGAAGCCGCTTGAGCTTGCGATGGATCTTGATGCGTTCGGGCACCTCAGACAGCGCGCGCGTCACGCGGTCGATCGCCTCGCGTCCCGCCCCGGTTTCGTAGCGGCAACCGATGTCGTCCGGCGACGCGGGGCGGATGCCGCGCCACTTGCCTTGCAGGGTGGAGTAGGGCGTCTTTTGCCATCCCGGCGACGCGCTGCGCTCGTAGGCGTGCTCGAGCTCCCGGCCGTAGGCTTCCCGCATGCCGTCGAATTCCTCGGACGTGCCGAGCCTCCGATCGACGAGCGACTTCACGTAGATCGTGCGCGTGCCGGGGTGCTTGTCGATGCGGCCGTACATCTTCGGCTGCGTGAAGGCGGGCTCGTCCGTTTCGTTGTGGCCGTAGCGCCGGAAGCACCACATATCGACCACCGCGTCCAGGCCGAACCGGCGGCGGAATTCGAACGCCGTGCACAGCACGCCGATCAGGCCGCGAACGTCGTCGCCGTTCACGTGAAAGACGGGCACTTGCAGCATCTTGGCGACGTCGGAGCAATACAGCGTGCTGCGCGCGTGGATCGGCGCGGTGGTGAACCCGAGCTGGTTGTTGATGATCAGGTGCACGGTGCCGCCGGTGCGGTATCCGGGCAGAAGGCCCAGGTTCAGCGTCTCGGTGACGAGGCCCTGGCCGGAAAAGGCCGCGTCGCCGTGGATCAGAAACGGCAGCACCGCGTCGCGGGCCGCCGGCCCCCCCAGGTCGTCCTGCCGCGCGCGCACGCGGCCTTCCACCACGGGGTTCACGGCCTCCAGGTGGCTGGGGTTCGGCGTCAGGGTCAGCCACACGTTCTTGCCGGCGCGCGTCGTGTATTCGTTGTTGTAGCCCAGGTGGTATTTCACGTCGCCCGATCCGTAGGCCAGGCGGTGATCGAGAATGTCCTCAAACTCGTTGAAGATCATCTCCGGGGGCTTGTTCAGGATGTTCGCCAGCACGTTGATTCGCCCGCGGTGCGCCATGCCGAGGATGAACGTCTCCACCCCGCGCTCCGCGGCGAACTCGATCATCGCGTCGAGCGCCGGCACGACGGCCTCCGCGCCCTCGAGCGAGAAGCGCTTGGTGCCGACGAACTTGCGATGCAGGAACTGCTCGAACGCCTCCGCGCGGATGATCTTCTCGGCCGCATGCCGCTCGACCAGGCCGTCGATGAAGGCGAGGTAGCTTTCGGTCTCCACCGCGCGTCGCAGCCAGTCGGCCTGCTCCTCGTTCAGGATGTGCGTGTATTCCACGCCCACCGTGCCGCAATACACCTGGCGAAGGCGGTCGCGAAGCCGGCGCAGCGTCATCACGGATTGCGGGCCGAAATCGCCGATCCAGAACTCGGCGTCAAGGTCGGCGTTATCGAGGCCGAATGCGGTGATCGGCGGCTCCTTGAACTCCGGCCGCGTGTCGAGCTCAAGCGGATCGAGCCGCGCCTCGTGATGCCCGTGCATGCGATACCAGTCGATCAGGCGCAGCACGCCCATCTGTTTCACGAACGAGGGGACCGGACGAATGACCTCGCGCGCGACGATCAGGTCGCGCGGCCGGCCGCTGTGAAAAATGCTGGGGGGCGAGGCCGGCGCCGCCGCGGGCCCGTTGCCCATGTCGCCCGCCTCGAAGACGGAGCGCCAGCTCGCGGGAACGGCGGAGGGATCACGGCGGAACGCCTCGTACATCCGCTCGGCGTAGGCAAGATTTTCGAAATTCGGATCGCGGTGCGAACCGCTCATGGAAGACTCCCGTTTACGGATCGGTCGGGCGCGAACGAAAATCGCGCCTCCCAATTAAACGACGCGCCGGGCGGCGCGTCGAGTGCGCGTCTTACGAAAGGCGCGCGGTTTCGTCAACGACTGCGAGCACCGGACAGCGCTCCCGCGGAAGGCGGGCGACTCGGTGGCCGCGCCGGCGATAATTCGTCTCGCGCCCAAATCGCGTCGGTGCTACAAAGGAATCCCGAAAGGAGGCGTGCGCCATGAGGTTTCTTTCCTTTCAGATCGCTATCGAAAAAGAACCCGACGACGAGGGCTATTTCGCCTATAGCCCCACGTTGCCCGGCTGTTTCAGCAACGGCAAGACCATCGAGGAAGCCAAACGCAACATCCGCGAAGCGATCCGGCAGCATGTCGCGTCGATGGTCGAGCACGGGGATGTGATTCCAGACGAAGAACGACTTGTTCATGTTGAAGAATTGACCATCGGCATTCCTTGATGGGACGGATGCCGCAAGTTCGATCGCGGGAACTCGTCCGGTTTTTAAAAGCCCGCGGATTCGTCGAGGACCGACAAACCGGTAGCCACCTGACGCTTCGTCACGAGATCAACGGGGTATCGGTCACCGTCCCGGTCCATACCGATTGCGACGTCGGGCGTGGTCTGGCGTTGTGAATTCTGAAAGACGCCGGGTTCACGCAAGAGGAATTTACTCGCCGGAAGTCATCACCCCTTCCGCCCGATCACCTTCACGCTCGCGACCTTGCCCGCCACCAGGCCGAGCGCCGTATCGAACGTCGCCGCATCGATGCCGAAATTTTCCAGGTCGCTGGCCACGAGCGCGCGAAGCTGCGACTCGTCGTAGACGTGCCGCTCGGTGATTTCAACGTCGGCCAGGCCCGCGTCGCGAAGCCCCTTGGCATAGTCACCCTCGGAGATCGCCCCCGCGACGCACGCTGAATACGCCGCCGCATGCTCGCGGATCGCCTCCGGCAGATCGTCCGCAACGATGTCGGACACGGAAAAGCGCGCGCCTGGGCGCATCACACGGGCGATCTCGCGGAACACCGTCGGCTTGTCGGGCGAAAGATTGATGACGCAGTTGGAGATCACCCAATCCACGCTCGCGTCCTCGACGGGCAACTCCTCGATGAAGCCCTTGCGGATCTCCACGTTCGCGTATCCGGCTTTCGCCGCGTTCTCGCGCGCCGCCTGGATCATGTTGTCGGTCATGTCCACGCCGATGACGCGCCCGGTCGGGCCGACCTTCTCCGCGGCGATCAGCAGATCGAGCCCCGCGCCGCTTCCGAGGTCGAGCACGGTTTGTCCCTCGACGACGCCCGCGAACGCCAGCGGATTGCCGCAGCCGAACGAGCTGGCCGCCGCGTCGGAATGTTTCGATTTGGCGTCGTCGCCGTATCCGGCCACGCCGGCGCCGGCCGGAGCGACGCTCGTGCCGCACGCCGCCGCGGCCGGGCCGCAGCATCCACCCGTGCCCGCCTTCGATTTTTTCAGCGCCTCGGCATAGGCGCGGGAAACCTGCTCTCGAACGTCGGTCTGGGTCATCGCTTCTTCTCCATTTTCGGTGGTTGGGGTTTTGCGGGCTCGACGCTGTTTTCGATCGCGTCCGCCGCCGCGCGCAACGCGCCGGCCAGCAAGCCCGGATTGAGCCGATAAGAAACCTCGCGCCCGTTTTTCTCCGCGCTCACGATGCCTGCGTCGCGCAACATCGCGAGATGACGGGATACGCCCGAGATATGCACGCCGCAACATCCGCCGACCTCGGAAACGGTCATCGGCCCGCTCGCACACGCCAGCCGGGCGACGATCGCCAGCCGGTTCGGGTCGCACAGCGCCTTGAAAAACGCGGGCTTGAACCGCCGGAAGAGGGTCTCGCAAATGCTTTCGTAGTCGCGTCGGGCTTTCATGGGCGCCATTCTTAGCACATTTGCGCAATAATGCAAATGTATTTTTCGCGCCCGTGCCCGTGCCCTCTTCGCGTACTTGCCCGCGAGTAGTTCGGCGGATACCTTGCCATTCCCAACCCGCCGGACTTCGCCGGGCGCAGGTTATTCACGGAGGTAATCATGTCCGAACCGGCGACGCCAACCTACGGCCGCGGATTGATCGCGGCGCTTGATAAGGACCTTTTCGATCGCGCGGTCGCGTTCGTCGCGCCCGAGGCGTGGGAGCACGCGAGGCGTGAATTCCATAAGGAGCCGCTTGCCGTCCACGTGCCCGACTCGATGGAGGAGGCGCGGATCGTCGCGGATATCGACGCGCTGCCCGAGGCCGGCGCGGTGTTCGGCATCGGCGGAGGCAGCGCCATCGACGCGGCGAAGATGTACGCCCACCGGCGCGGCGGGCGACTCGTTCTCGTGCCGGGCATCCTGTCGGTCGACGCGGCGTATACGAAATCCATCGGAGTGCGCGTGCAGCACCGCGTGCGGTACGTGGGCGAGGTTTTTCCGGAGGCGCTGCTTGTCGATTTCGACCTGTTGCAAACGGCGCCAAAGCGCCTGAACCGCGCGGGCGTCGGAGACATTCTCTCCATACGCACCGCCTTGTGGGATTGGCAATTCGCGCGCGACGAAAAAGGCGAGACGTACGACGAGGCGATCGCCGTCAAGTCCGCGGCGATTCTCGAGCGCCTGATGGCCGCGGCCGACGACATCCGCGAGGTGAGCGAGGACGGCCTGCGCCTGCTTTCCGATTCGTTTGTCGCCGAGGTGCGCCTTTGCGAACGGTTCGGAAACAGCCGCCCCGAGGAGGGATCGGAGCATTATCTCGCCTACGGCCTGGAGGCGATCACGCGCAAGCACTACATCCACGGCGAATTGATTTCGTACTGCGTTCTGCTGACGTCGCTCCACCAGGGGCAGCCGATCGATGACGTGCTGCGCTTTCTCAAGCAGGCGGGTGTCGAATTTCGGCCCGAGGCGATCGGCGTGGACCGCGCCGCGATGCGCCTTTCGCTTTCGGTCGTCTCCGAATACGTCCGCCAGGAAACGCAGCTTCCGTGGGGCGTCTTCCACGCGCGCCCGCTCGACAGCCAGGACGCGGATGAGTTATTGGACGGTCTCGAAAAACGGATCTGACACCGGAGTTTCTGGGATGCTCAGACTTCGCGTCTTTTTTATGCCCGTGCTCCTGATTCTTGTCGCCCTCTCCGGCGCGGCTTGCTCGTGCGGTGACGACGACGACGATGGCGATAATGACGTGGACGACGACGTTGCGGATGACGATACCGCCGCCGACGACGACACGGGCGATGACGACACCTCGCCCGATGACGACAACGCGGATGACGACGACGTCGACGATGACGACGCGGATGACGACGACACCGGCGACGACGATTTCGAAAACGAGCCGCTGGCCGTCGCGGATTGCGACGCGGCGTGCGTTGCGATCGACGAGGACGTGAACTTCGATGCGTCCGCCTCCACCGACCCGAATGGCGAGACGCTGACATTCGCCTGGGACTTCGGCGACGGCGGATCGGCAAGCGGCGCATCGACGACGCACGCCTTTGATGCCGCCGGGGCGTATCGCGTGACGCTGACCGCGACGAACGAGAGCGGCCTGTCGGACGAATCGACGTGCGTCGTCGGCGCCGGCGATTTTCCGGTTGTGACGCCCGCGATCGACGCAATCGATTTTTCCCCGAACCGCTTCGATCCGGCGATCATCGAAACGGGCGACAAGCCGACCGACGGCGGGCTCGTCTACGGCTTTTTCGTCGCGCCGCAGAACACCACGCCCGACGCGATTCTCGTCAACGGCCTAAACGGCCATCCCGGCGACGCGCCGGTGAGCTGGTGCGAACTGACGCCGCCGTCGCTGAACGCGGGCGATGTCGGCATCGTGCGTTGCCACAGCTACGACCCGGCGTTCAACGCGGGCGAGTCCGTGACGCTGGCGGTGATGGACGGCGCGACGACGATCTGGACGAAGACCGCGACCATCCCCGCGCCGTCGTTAACGCCCAGCCTCATCACGGCGAGCGTCGACGGAAAGGAGATTCTCGTCCACGTGCGCAACGACGCGGACAAGGTCATCACGTTGACGGACATTGATCTGAATGGCCAGGACATCACACATTTCGCCGTTGTCGAAAACGCCGCGATCGCCCCCGGCGCGCACGCGATCGTGCGCATCGTTCGCTGCGACACCGCGCCGCTCGGCGAGAGGATGGCGTTCACCGTGCGCGGCACGGACGCGGCGGCGGCGACGCACGCGGTCACGCGCTCGCTGCGCCTGCACCAGCCGATCTTTCCGGTCGGAAACTGGAACGGGTCGTCCGGCGACGTGTTCACCGACGACGAGGCGTTGCAGCAACAGCTTGACGTCGGCATCGACATGTTCATCTGGAACCCGAACGCTCACGATCCCGACGACGTGCTGCCGCGCGCCGAGGCCTGGGATTTCTACCTCTTCACGCATCGCGGCGATGTGTCGGGTGATCAAACGTATCTCGATTTCGTCGCGGACCACGGCGACAACCCGCGCATTCTGACGAACGCGGTCAGCGGCGAGGCCGACATCGGCGGCGAAGCGATCGACGAACTGCCCGACGTGCAGCTTCATCGCGAGATCTGGCCGGCGGACAAGCCGCTGTGGGTTTACAACGCCTGCTCCTACGAGTTCCCCGCATTCGCGCCGCTCGCGGACCTGGGAGGCATGGACCACTACTGCGTGTTCGCGCCAAAGTGCAACATCAACCTGCCGCCGGGTTTCTGGGACCGGATCGAGATCGCGGGCGCGTACGCCGAGCAGATCAAATACGCGGCGGAACCGAATCCCGCGTGGAACTGGACGCAGACCATGTGGAACACGAATCTCGACGACGACGTCTTCATCCGATGCACGTCGGACGAGGAGATCCGCGCGCAGTGGTATCAGGTTATTTCCGCCGGCACGAAGGGCATCCTCTGGTTCATCTTCCGGGACGAAGTCTCGGAGCAATGCGGCGGGCAGGGCGAGGACGAAATGCTCCGCCTTCGTCGCGAGCTCGATCAGATAAAGCTGGTGCTTCTCGAAGGCGAGATGACCGAGCCCGGCGCGTTCGCGGCAAGCGCGGACGACACGATCGACGTATCCGTCACCCTTGCCGCCGCAGGCGCGGTGTTGTTCGTGACGAACCTGGACTACGACCTGAACCTCGTCGGGCCGTGGACATGGCACGAGAAGGCGAACGTGGAGATCGCGTTTACGCCGCCGGCGGGATTCGAGCCGCTCGAGTTCCGTCTCCTGAACGGCAACGCCTTCACGGAGCTCGCCGCGACGCGCGTCTCCGAAACCGAATGGCGCATTACCCTGCCGGCGCTGGCGGTCGCCCAGGCGATCGCGATTGTTTGGGAGCCGTAAGCGCGCGATTCATCGCAGCCGGCGCGTCAGAGCCGCGACCGTCAGGGAGCGGGTGGCTTCGCGCCGTTACGCCGCGCGTTTTCCGTCGCGTCAGATCCGCGCCCGTCGTGTCGGGGCCGCAAACGAAGCCGCGACGGTGGCGCGGCGAAGTGCGCGGTCGATCCCGCCCCGGCATTGCCGTGTTATCTTCAATTGTGCCGATGAGCAGCCGACCGCGCACTTCGTCGCCCCGCTCTGAGCGGGGCGACTTCGTTTGCGGCCCTGGCGTCGCGCCCCCTCGCTCCTCGACCTATGGCCAAACGCCATGCAATCCTTATAATGAAAAGTTGTTTCTGAATTACGCGCAATATTTTGGCGCGGTGCGTTTGGTGGAGGGTCGGCATGGTTGCAAGGGTACGTCCCGGGCAATTGGCGTTCATCGTCGTCGCTGCCTTGTTCACGGTCGTCTCGGTTGACTTGCGCGCCGCGCTCGCCGCGCCGATCGACCTCGCTCCGTACGCGCGCGTCACCGCGACCGGCACCCGCGAAAAATTCGTCGGCTTGTGGCCGCGCGAAACCGATGACGCGGCTTACACCGTTCGCGACGGCATCGAACGCACCTCGTGGAAGGTTCACGCCGAGGGCGGCACACTCACCGCCGACCTGTTGCCCGCCTTTCCGCGCACGCCCCTTGGCATCACGTCGATCACCGCCGATTGGGCGCGGCGGCCCAAGGGCGATACCGTGCTGCGCGTGCTCGCCTGGTGTCACGGCCCGGTCGTGCGTGAGGCGCTCTGGCCCGCGGGCCTGGACACGTTCGTCTTTTCCGCGCCGACGAACGGCGGGTGCGTCGAACTCACGCTCGTGAAGCCCGGACGCGCCGCGCTGCGAGAGCTGTCGATTTTCGCCGCCGACGAACGCACGCCGCGCCCGATCGTGAACCTGATCGCCGCGGACCGCGGTACGGGCGAGATGGCGCTCGATTGGCAGGCGCCCAATGGCGATCCCGCGTTCGTGGAGATTTTTTTCGTGCCGCCCGGTGTCGCCGATCCCGGCGCGGAACATTTCGTCGATCGGCGGCTGGGTGCCGGGCCGTGGATCGCGCCGCGTCCCGAGGAGTCCGGCTGGGACGTCGTCGCCGTGCCGGTTGCGCCGAACGGGCAGCGGGGCGACGCGTTGCGTACACGCGCGCCCGGCCGGGCTGAGCCGACGCGCGCGGGATTCGGCGCGATCGAGGGCTTCTACGGCACGCCGTGGTCGCCGATCGAGCGCCGGCGCATGATCCTGACCCTCGCCCGCGCCGGTCTCGGTTGGTATCTGTATGCGCCGAAGGACGAGCCCAAACATCGCGATCGCTGGCGAGAGACGTACACCGACGTGGAAATGGCCGCGTTCCAGGAGCTGTTGGACCTCGGGCGCCTTGTCGGCGTCGAGGTTTTCTACGGCATCGCGCCCGGCCGCGACATGATCGTGGATGACCCGGGCGAGCGCGCCACGCTCATCGCCAAGCTCGCCCCGTTTGTCGATGCGGGTTACCGCGGCTTCATGGTCATGTTCGACGACATCGAAAACGACATCGACGAACCGGTGGACCGCAAACTCGGCCGTAAGCATGCCGATCTCGCCGAATTCGTGAAGGCCGAACTCGAGATGCTCGCCGGCGAGCCGGTCGAGATCGTCGTCAATCCTCTGGCCAAACGTCCCGAACACATGACGGATTGGCCCGGCGGCGTCGAGTACGCCAAGGCCATGGGCAAGGTCGATCAGGCGATCCACCTTTTCTGGGGCGCGCCGACCGACGGCCACGTGCTCACCGGGAACGATTTCGAGACGGCGCGCTCCTTTTACGGCCGGCCGCCGATCTTCTGGGACAATCAGTTCGCCAACGACGGCGGCGACGGGTTTACCGGCCGCTTGTTGATGGCGCCGCTCGCGTTCCGGGCGGGCGACATGCTGGGCGACGTCTCCGGATTCCTCGGCAATCTCATGTTCCTGGGTGCCGCGGACCGCATCATCGCGGGCACCTACGGCGCGTACGTCGCGGACCCCTGGAACTACGACCCCTTCGGCGCGCTCGACACGAATGTCGCCGGCTTGGCCGATCGTCCCGGCGATGTCCAGACGCTCGCCCACGCCGTCCGGTATTCGTTTGGCAGCAACGACATCGGCAATCCGGGCACCGCCTTCCCGTTGAACCTGGACATGGAAACGGCGGTTCCGTTTTTCGAAAGCGCCTGGGCGACCGGCGACCGCGACGCGGTTTTTTCGCGCGGCGCCGAATTGCTCCGGGTCGCCGCGGACATGGCGTCGATTCCGGATGCGATGCACCACGGCGGTCTCGACGCCGAACTCGTTGACGACCTGTGGTATCCCATGCTTCGCCCGCGCTCGGAAGGCCGCGCACTGTTGGAATTGATGCAGCACCTGGGCGCGCTTATCTCCGGCACCGGCGACGCGGACGCGCTCGAACGCGCCGACACGCTTTTACGTGACGCGATCTTCCTTCGCTATCAGGCGAGTCCATTTTTCGCGCATGCGTTCCGCGACCGCGTAAAGTGCTACGACGCCCCGTTTACGCATTTTACCAAACCCGCGCTACCCGGACCGTCACGCGGGCGCGCAAGCCAGGCGTGGGTCTACGAAACGCAGCCCAACGCGCGCCTTTCGATCCACGGATTGCCGGGCGTTGAACTTTCGGGCCGTCGCGCGACGTGGACGCCTACGCACCCGGGCGTCTATCAGGCGATCGCCGTCGCCACCTCCGACGAGGGCTGGGCGTGGCGCGATCTTTTCATCACCGTCGAAACGCAAAGCTTCGGCGATGACGACGACGGGCTCGCGCCCGGGGATGACGACGACACCGATGGCCCGACGGACGTGACCGGCGATGCGGGCGACGAGAACGAAGACGACGAAAGCGATGGCGGCTGCGGCTGCTGAAAAAGTCTGGAAGTTCGGAAGTTTGGAAGTTGCACGCGGTTCCCAAAACTTCCCAACTTCCCAACTCCCCAACTCCC
>JAIOHV010000022.1 GCA_019912885.1 bacterium | reverse complement strand
CATCCTCGACCCGACGCGCATGGGATCGGCGGCGTCGCTCGCGGGCAACGTGTTCGAGAAGCACGGCGTCAAGGACTCCATCCCCGCCGAGTGGCACGAGCGCGCGGCCAAGGCGTGGGAGTTCTATCTCGAGGAACCCATCGTCTCGAACGCGATCAACTCGTGGCGCGTCTTCGCCCTGGGCGACGAGGTCGGGGTGTCGAGCGAGGACGAGGGAACGCAGGACCAGGCGCGGGATTTGTTCTACCGCCTTGAACTGAACAACTTCGTGAGGGACATGATCCTGCAGCTGCTCGTGAAGGGCGACTGCACCGGGTATCTCAAACGCACCGCCGAGGGCGACGACCTGGACAAAGTCGTGTGCGTCAACCCGATCAGCGTGAAGCTCAAGTTCGTGGGCGGCGTGCTCGCCGAGGCGCGGCAGCGGCGGCAACTGGCCGACGGCACGTTCGATACTGCTGACGACGGCGTGTCGCTCGCCCTCGACCAGATGCTCCACCTCAAATGGAACGCGCCGGAGTTTTCGCCGCGCGGCAACAGCATCGTGCTCCCCGCGTTCGAGTCCATCGAACTGCTGCGCGATTTCCGCAAAGCCGAGCGGGCCATCGCCCTGCGCTGGACCACGCCGCTGCGCTTTATCCAGGTGGGCGGGCAGTTCGGCGACAAGGTCATCATGCCGAGCCAGAAGATGCTGGAGACGGTGCGCAACGAGATCGACAAGATGGACCTCAAAAGCGGCCTCGTCGTCCCGTTCTATGTGAAGGCGGAAACTTACGGAACCGAGGGGCACGTGCTCAACACCGAGGCGAAGATCAAGGAGGTCAAAGAGGACATCTTGGTTGCCCTGGGCATGGCGCGGTCCATCATCACCGGTGACGGCCCGAACTTCGCCACAGCCTCGGTCTCGATGCAGAAGATGGTGATTATGCTCAAGGAGATCAAACAGGCCGCGCGGCGGATTCTGGATTGGGTGTTTTACGAGTGGATGGAACTCAAAGGCATCGACGCCGATGTCGATTACGAGTTCTCGGACCTGGACCTGACGAGCGAGGTGGACCAGAAGCGGTTGTTGATTGATTTGTACGACCGCAACCTCATTTCGAAGAACACCCTGCAGTCGAAGATGGATTTGAACCCGGAGGTCGAGTCGGCCAACCGCACGAAAGAGCAGCGCCTGGTCGACATGAACTGGGATATCAAGGACGTCACGGCGCTCGTGCAGCTGGCCATCATGAGTCCCGCGTCGGCGCGCAAGCTGCTGGGCCTGGAGGAAGCCGCCGAGGAGAAATCAATTCAGCAGGACGAGCAGCAGGCGGTCCAGGCCATGTACGCTGACGCGGCGGCTAAAACCCGCGCGTCGGGCGACACTTGCAGCGAGTGCCTGCACTTCGACGAAGAGGCTAACCACTGCCGCGTGCTGGAGCGCGAGGCGTCGCTCTTCGATCCGGCGTGCCGGTTCCACCGCAACGCGGCGGTGTAGATGCTGGCCGTCGCCCTCGACCAGGCCGAACGAATTCGCCAGTCCGTGGCGGCGTCGTTTGCGGCCCGCGACCTGTACACCGAGAAACAGGTCGCGGCGCTCGTCGGGTCGTTGCGCGAAGCCGAGAAGCGGGTCAAGGCCGACCTGCTGCGGTATGCCGACCTGGGCGCGCTCACGCCAGGCCAGAAGATCAACCAGATCCGGCTCGCCGCCCTCACCGATCGGCTCGACGGCACGATCAAGGGCTTGAAGGCCGAGCACACGCTCGCGCTGAAAACCGCAGCTAAGGAATCCCACCTCGAGGGCATGGCGCAGGGCGCGCTCGAACTCAAGGTCCACGGCCTGCCGGGATACGACGCGCTCACCGACGAGTCCGCGAAGCGACTGGCGAAGGACGCCTTCTCGCTCATGGACAAGAGCGCGCTCGATTTTCTCGTGCGCTTCGACGTCCAACTGACCGGGCAGGTTTCGGCGGATCTGCTCACCGGCATCAAGAACTCGCTGACGGTCGGGATCGCGGCGGGCCTGTCCATTCCGAATATCGCCAAGAACATCGGTTCGGTGATTCTGGACAAAGAGGCGTTCAAGCAGGCGGGCAAGACCGTCTTCGCCACGGCGCAGCAACGTATCGAACTGATCGCCCGGACGGAAATCCTGCGGGCCCATAACCAGGGGCGGCTCAAGTTCTACGACACCGTGGGAGTGCGCGATGTCCGGTGGATGGTCGCGGCCGACGAACGGCTCTGTCCGATCTGCTCGGCTCTGGATGGCCAGGTGTTCGCGGTGGACAAAATGCCGCCGATTCCACGTCACCCGGCCTGCAGATGTTGTGTGTCGGCAGTGCCTCTGCGGATATGCTCGACCGAGACGCTAAAGCTCACGGCGATGGCCGGTCCCGCCGACGCGGGCGGCAACTGCCTGCTCTCGCCGACGCAGGTGCATGACGCCTCGGTCGCGCAGAAGGCCGAGCAGTCCCAGGTCAACAAGGCGGTCAAACAGGGCCAATACGAATCGCTCAGTATCAAGCCGCTGCAGGAAGAGTGCAAAAAGCGCGGCATTTCGATCTACCGCACCAAGGCCGACTTCATCAAGCTGCTCGGCCAGCAGAATCCTTCCATCGATTATTCGACGTGGGCGACCAAGGACATCATGGCCGAGGTCGCCAAGCAGGGTATCGGAAAGACCTGCACGAAGGATGACCTGATCGCGCTGCTCAAGCAGTTCGACGCCGCGCACGCGGCGATAATCCAGGAGGCGGCCACGCTTCCCGATTTCTCGTCGATGACAGTGCAACAGCTTCAGGACGAGGCGAAGAAGCACGGCATTTCCATCGCCAAGACGAAATCGCAGTTCATCGCGGAACTGGAAAAGCTCGAACCCAATCCCGCGAAGCCGCACTTCATGCTCAAAGGCCAGGAACTCGAAGCCAAGATCAAGCAGTTCGGGATCGGCAAACTGAAGCCCAAGGAGATGCTGGTTTCCGATCTTCAGAAGGCGCTCTCCATCGACAAAAATGCGGTGCATGCGGTCGAGGAAGCGGCGAAGCACAAGGCCGAACTGACCAAGGCGCTGGATGCGGTCGTGATGCCCGACGACCCCGCGCAGTACCAGACGTTCTTGGAGTCGGCAAAGAAGGCGACGCAGTCTTACGTCCAGCACGCGGATTTCATTGCCGCCGATGAAATCGGTTCGCTCTCGGCGTCTCTCGCGCAGAAAATCTCGGCCTGGGAAACGAAAGTGAAAACCATGTCGCTGGACGATCTGAAGAAGCTCGCCCAGCAGACGAAGCTCAAACATTACCAGTGGCACACGAAGGACGAACTGGTCGCCCGGTTCTCGATGTTCGACGAGGCGCAGCTGGCGAAGGTCGATGCGTCCGTCGAAGCGAAATGGGCGAAATGGGCCGAGAAGCACGGCGGCAAAAAGGCGAAGACGCCGACGTCGGAAGTCGCGCCGGAAAAGCCGAAACCGACCCCGAAGCCCGTCAACATTCCAGAGACGCCTCTACCGCCGAAGAACCCTACGAAGCTTGTTCCCGCCGACGAGCACTTCCGGGATGTGGATGCGCGGTGGGAACAGATCAACGCGAAAAAGCCGTTCAAGAATCGCCGCGAAGTGAGAAACGAACTCGGCGGCGCGCACCGCAAGTTCATCTACGATGACGACCAGGGCAACCAGTGGCTCTTCAAACCGATCTCCGAGGATTTCCGCGCCCACGGCGACGAGGTCGCCTATCGCATCGGTCGCCTGGTCGATCCGGACGCGGTCGAGGTGCGGCTGATCGAACTGGACGGCGAGACCGGCTCGATCCAGCGGATGGTGCCGAAGCTCAAGGCGCAGAAGGACTTCAAGGGCATCGACCCGAAGGACCTGCTGCCAGCGGAACTGGAACAGGTGCAGCGCGAGCATGTCGTCGATTGGCTGATATCGAATCACGATGGCCACTGGGAGAACTTCCTGCGCGGAACGGACGGCCATCTCTACGGGATCGACAAAGGGCAGCTGTACAAATTTCTGGGCGATGACGCGCTCGACATCGCGTACCACCCCAACGCGGCCCACGGCGCTTCCGAGCCGTACTACAACACGGTCATGCGCGCATTTTCTGAGAAGCGCATCGACATGAACCTGCAGGCGACGCTCACCTACATCGAGCGTGTCGAGGCAATCCCCGACGAGCAGTTCCTCGATCTGCTGACTCCGTATGCCGAGCGGCGGTTTTCCCAGAAGGCCAAGCAAAATGTTTTCTACAACATGGCGCTCGACCGCAAGCACAATGTCCGGCGCGACTTTGAAAAATTTTACGACAATCTGGCGAAGAAGCGCGGCCTGCCGGGTTTCTCGTTCGACGCGAAAGTTGCGAAAAAGGGTGCGGCGCGTCTCGGCCAATTCGAGGAGCGGATGGTGCAGGACGCGGCCGAGGCGGGTTGGCAGGGCAAGTCCATCCCCATCGACGTGGACCAGATCGAGGACCAGAACGCGCTCGTCTTCCAGCAGACCGTGAAAAAGGGATCGAAGGTTACCGGCAAGCAGACCATCGTGCAGATCAAGGTGCGGCCCGAACACGAGGACAAAATCCTGGAAGCCATCGGCAAGGCGGGGCCGCCGGGCAAGAAAACGATCCTGCCGCAGATCGGCGCACCGCTGCCGGAAGATGAATTCTACGATGACATCCTGGCTGCCGTAAAAAGTGCCAACCACCACATGGGCGACAAGGTTTTCAGCGATCAAAAGATTGAGAAGGCCATGTCGCACTGGGACCGCCTGGTGATGCAAGCGGCGCAGAGCGATCCGGAAGCGGCGAAGATGGCCGAGCAATATCTGGATGCTCTGCGCGAGATGCAAAAGACGGTTGACGCTGTAAAGAGCGGAAAGGCGGGCGTCTCGAAGCTGCCCAAATTCACGCAATACGTCAGGCGCACCATGCCGGAACGGGCGACAATTCCGAACATTCCAAAGCCCAAGGACATGGTCGTTCGCAAGGGCAAGGTGTTGATGCAGAAGCGCACCAATACGGCGGGCGAGATCATTACGGACGGAACAGAGCGCGATCTGTCGGCGGTCTTTGGCCGGTCGATGGTTGACGGCACGCAGTTCGAGATCGAGTTCGAGGACGGTGTCACGGCGGTCTATCGCCCATGGGCGGGCAACGGCGACATCTTCGCGTCGGCGGGTGAACTGGAGGTGCGCGTCGATGGGGCCTGCGCCCCTGGTGTCGTGGAAAAAGCCCTTGAGAAGATCGAGCGTTTGGGCCTCAATGCGGCCCCGGCGGCCATCGAGGACGCTGAGATCATGTACTTGCAGAAGCAGGCCTACATCCAGAGCATCGACAACTCGCCGCGCTTCAAGAAGGTGCTGACCTCGATGAAAAACAAAACGAAGCAGGAGCAGGTGCGGGCCATGCGCGATTTCTGGAGCACGGAACTG
>JAIOHV010000021.1 GCA_019912885.1 bacterium | reverse complement strand
GATCGATAAATGAAGAATCCGACGATGACCGCGGCGATGCCCAAAAACGCGAACACGACGCGGCTTGCCATATCCGTCACCGCTCCCGACGACGCCGTGACGCCGGTGGCGATCGCCACGCCCGTGCCCACGCCGCCGCCCGCGCCGCCCGCCCCGGTGGACGACGCGCAAACGAGCGTCGCCTCGATCGAGGAAGCGACGCCCGCGCCAACGCAAGCGCCGTTCGCGCCGATGACGCCCACTCCCGAAGCGCCCGCCGGGCCCGATCCGCGCCAGGCGATGATCCAGGCGCTCGTGCTCGAGGCGCAGTCGTTTCTCATATCGAAGCAATACGTCCGTCCCGCGCGGCCGGACAACGTGCTCGACAAGCTGAAGAAGATCGAGGAGATCGAGCCGAAGCATCCGTTCCTCGCCGCCGCGCGCGGACAGATCCTCGACGACTACGAAGGGCAGATCGACAAGGCGATCGCCAGGAAAGATTGGCTCGCCGCGCGCAACCTCGTGAACGACGCGCGTCTCGTCGCGCCGGATCATCCGCGCGTCGGCAATCTCGACGCCAGGGTCGAGGACGCCGGCAAGAGCGCCGCGGCGCCCGCCGTCGCCGCGACCGGAGAATGCCCCGCCGACATGGCGTTCATTTCGGGCGGAACTTTCTCGATGGGCATCCGGCCGAACGATCCGATGGCGCAGCCGAACGATCCCGCACCAAGCGAGGCGGCTTTCAAATCGTTTTGCGTCGACTTTTTCGAATATCCGAACAAGGAAGGCGCGTTGCCCGAGGGCGGCTTCGATTTCGCGATGGCGCAAAACGCGTGCAAGGATGCGGGCAAGCGCCTTTGCACCGAAACCGAGTGGGAGGCGGCGTGCGCAAGCGGCACGCGCGACCGCAAATTCCCCTACGGGAACGTCTACATCGAGGACGCCTGCGCGACGCAGACCTCGGAAGGCCGTGACCGCGGCGTCGCGTATTCCGGAAGCTGGCACGGATGCAAGACCGTCCAGAACGTGTTCGACCTGTCGGGCAACCTGCGCGAATGGACCGCCACGCCGTTTGATGACGACAAGACGGCGTACGTCATCAAGGGCGGTGACGGCTACAACCCCGGCCACGCGGCGCGTTGCGGCGCGAGGCAATCCGCCGCGGGATCGGCAAAACGAAGCTGGCTCGGTTTCCGCTGCTGCAAAGATCCCTCATGACCGCCCGCGCGGCGGAAATTCGAAACGGATTGCCAGTGCGTGATGTCGGCGATATCGACGCGGCGGACCCGCGCCCGAAAAACGAACGGGCGCCAAAGATCGCGGAACGCCATCCTCAATCCTCGCCGCTGCCCGCCAACGTCGCGCGATTCGAGGAGCTGTGCCTTGCGGATCTGGCCGGGCGCGACGTGTCCGCGGACATCGTCGTCATCCCGCTCGCGCCGTGCGAAAACCACGGGACGCACCTGCCAACCGGCACGGACATCTACATCACCGATGCCATCTCGCGCCGCGCGGTGCATCGCTACGCCATAACGCACGCCGATGAGCGGGTGATTCTCTATCCCACCATCTCGCTGGGCAGCGCGACGATTCGCGGTACGGGATCGGTGAAGGTCACGTCACGCCAGTTGCGCCGCGCGTTGACCTATCTTTCGCGGCGTTTCATGAAGCAGGGCTACCGGCGCTTCGTGTTTTTCTCCGCACACGGCGGCGTGCCGCACAGCGGCGCGATTGACGACGTGTGCGCGCATTTGCGCGGGCGCGGCGCGCTCGCCATCGCCCCGGGCGCGCAGGCGGCCGTGCGGGCGTACCGGGGCGAATACGCCGATATCCTCGCCGCGCGCGGAGTCGAGCTCCCCGGCGGCATCGACCTTTGGCAAAACGACCTGCACGCGGGTTGCCTCGAAACCGCGATGATGCTCGCCATCGCCCCGCACCTGGTTCGCCCGGGCTACAAGACGCAGCCGCCCGTTTACGCGCCGCGCCGCGCTTGGCTGTCCGCGATTGAGCGCGGCCTCGTCGGCCTTTCGCGCCGGCTGCCGCTTTCGGACGACCTCAAGACGGAGATCGCACTTGGCGCGCGCGTCGGCGCGATCGACCTGTCGTGGATCCTGCGCGGCCGGCTCGACGGCTATCACGGAGAACCGGCACTTGCCACGCCTGAGTTCGGCGACGCGCTCTTGTCCGTGATCGGCGACGATCTCGCCGAGGCGATGGAGGAGGTCTTCCATCGCGGCGCGGACCCGGCCGCCTATCGCAGCAGCGCCTATCTTTTCGAGTGGCTGAAAAATCTCGGCATCGGCCTTGCGCTTGTCGTCGTCGCGCTGCTGGCGGTGTCCCTGTGGTGAAGTTGAAATCCGCGAAGACGGCGACGGCGCGCGCGAAAAGCCTGCGCCCGATCGCGATCGAACGCGGCGTGAATCCGTACGCCGAAGGAAGCTGCCTCATTCGCATGGGGCAGACGCACGTCCTCGCGACCGCGAGCGTGGAGACGACGTTGCCGCCGTGGCTGCGCGGCAAGGGGCGCGGCTGGGTGACCGCGGAATACGCCATGCTCCCGCGCGCCAACCGCGAACGCACCCCGCGCGAGCGGTCGCGGCCGTCCGGCCGCTCGCAGGAAATCCAGCGGCTCATCGGGCGATCGCTACGCGCGATCTGCGATCTGCCGGTGCTCGGCGAGATGCAGATCGTCGTCGATTGCGACGTGCTCCAGGCCGACGGCGGAACGCGCTGCGCGTCGATCAACGCCGGCTACATCGCACTCGCCGACGCGGTGGCCTGGTGCCTCGCGGCCGGGAAGATCGCCCGTTCGCCGCTTGTCGATTCGGTGGCGGCCGTCTCCGTCGCGCTCGTCGATGGCCTGATCGTCACCGATCCGGACTACGCGCAGGATTCCGCCGCGGACGTGGACGCGAACTTCGTCGTCACCGGCAAGGGCCGCTTGGTCGAAATCCAGATGAGCGGCGAGGAAGCGACGTTCGGCGACGACGACCTCGCCGCCATGCTCGCCGCCGCGCGCACGGGCGTCAAAAAAATCGCGCGCGAACAGGCGGCCGCACTTCGAAAACCGTTGGCGCACAAAACCGCGCGCGGGTCGCGCTGACGAAAAGGTCGCCCGTCGATACGTCCATCATGTCCATCGCGTCCATCAGGTCCATTTTGTCCATGCCCGCCGTCGTTCGCGCCGGCGCCGCGACGCGCTTGCAACGACCTTCCAGCCTCTTCCTGCGATGCGCTCGCGCCTGATCGTCGCCACCAACAACGCCGGCAAGATGCGCGAACTGCGGCGCATCCTTGAACCGCTTGGGTTTTCGCTCGTGACCGCGCGCGAGGCGGGCGTGGAAGATGCCGCGGACGAGATCGGCGAAACCTTCGAGGAAAATGCGATCGCAAAGGCGCGATTTGTCGCCGAACGTACGGGCGAACCCGCGATCGCCGATGACTCGGGCATCGCGATCGACGCGCTCGGCGGCGCGCCCGGCGTACGTTCCGCGCGTTTTGCCGGACCCGACGCGACGGACGACAACAACAACCGCCGGCTCCTGGAATCGCTGCGCGACGTTCCGGACGGTGAGCGCGGCGCACGATACGTTTGCGTCGCGGCCTGCGTCGCCCCGGATGGCCGCTTGCTGACCGCGCGTGGCGAGGCGGAAGGCGTCATCACGCGCGCGCCGCGCGGCAGGGGCGGCTTTGGCTACGATCCATACGTGCTCGACGAGGCGTCCGCGAAAACCTTCGCCGAGATGACCGCCGGTGAGAAGGACGCCATCAGCCACCGAGGACGCGCCTTTCGCGCGTTGGCTAGAAGCCTGCCTGCATTTCTCGAACGCCACGGCGACGATCGGAGCCGCGACCGTTAGGGAGCGGGCGGATTCGCGCAGGAACCTGGGTGGCGCGGCCGGGGTGGAAAGCGACGCATGACCCGGCCTTGGGCGGGAAGGCGACCCCTTCCCCCCAAGGCCGATACGGAGCCTGTGTTTCCGGGTCGCGCGATCAGAATCCCGCGGCGGGCGGAAGTTCGGACGCGCCCGTCGGAGTCTCGCACGCCACGAAATTGAAGTCCCAGGAGTCGTAATAGGCGCCTTCGAAATACCGGTCCACCGATGCGGCCGCACCGGTGCCGGAGCCGACGCCGTAGTCGTCGGACGGCAATCCGCCGCCGTCGAAGTCCCAATAAAACGCGTAGGTCAACGCGCTCGTGGATCCCGTGATCGCGAAATACGCGGGAAAGGTCGGATAGGTTCCGCCGCAACCGTCGCTATAACCGACAAAGACGGGTACTCCGGACGGAGATGTCCATCCGTATTGCAGATAGAAGTTGTCGCACCAGATATCCGGCGAGATGCAAAACGCCGCCGAGGCCGTCGAGGCGATCGCCATCGCCATGACCAGTACCGCCGCCAGAACAAGAATCTTCTTCATCGCTTTGTCCCCCTTATGGTGTTGCGTTCTTCCAAGTGGCCGCAAGCCGAAAAAAACTCTCCTGACGCGGCCGCACCCGGGCGCCGCGCGATTTCTATTTTTCTGAAGCAAGGGGGGAATCTTACCCGCGGCACGAACGGGTCGCAAGAAAATTTTTACGACGAACGCGCGAACTGGCGCAAACCGGGAAAATTCGCGCGTATCGCGTAACGGTGTTAACGCCGCGCGGCGACCTTCAGGTTCAGATCGAGCCGGCGCGTCGCTAGGTGCTGTTCGTCGGGCGGGAGCTGGCCGAAATGGCGTCGCAGCCATTTCTCGATGCGCAGGTTCATGAGCTGCGGCTGCTCGATCGGCGCGGTGTGCGTCGATTTGGCGAGCATCAGAAGCTCCGCGCCCGGGATGGCGTCGCGCATGTGCTCGGACAGGCGCCCGGGTGTGAAACCGTCGTGCTCGCCCGCGACGATCAGAACGGGCACGCGGATCGTTCCCAGGATGTCCTCGGCGGTGTGCCGGCTCGCGGAATCGACCATCTTCATGAACACGCGCACGGGCACCTTGGCGAGGTCGCGAAAGTAAGGGAGGAAATCCTCCTCGTGGACGAGGTGGTGGTTGATTTCGGTCATCACCGCCATCCAGTAACCGATCTTCGACGGCGCGAGGTACTTCCACAGCGGCGTGAAAACCCAGGGCGTCAGGACCGCCGGGAAATAGAACAGCGGGAAGACCCACTCGACGTTCGCGTTATTGAAGGTGCGCAGCGGGTGGCCGTAGCTGCCGCAAACGGGAACAAGGCCGTCCACGCGCTCGGGGTACTGCCGATAGAATTCCAGGATGACCTGCACGCCCATCGAGTGGCCGACGAGGATCGCGGACTCCTGGCCGTCGTCGTCGAGAACGCGCGCGATGTCCTTTACGGTATCGACAATCCGCAAAAGATTGCCGTCCTCGGGCACCGCGCTTTTGCCGTGGCCGCGGTAGTGCATGTGGATGAGGCGGTTGGTCGCGCGGAAATGCTGCTCGAAATATTTCCAGACATATCCCGCGCACCCGACGCCGTCGCAAAGCACGATCGGCAGGCCCTTACCCGACGCCTCGTAATAAATTTCCGTGCCGTCAAACGACGAAATGAATGCCTGCTTGATTTCCGTCATCGCGTGTACCCCCGGATGCGAGACGTTTATTAGAAGGCTCGCGCGCGCGCGTCAACGACATCCGCGCGGCGAAGGTCATGCGCTCGCGTTTTTCATGATAATCCTGACGCATGCCGAACCCGTTGACCCTGATCGTACGCGCCGAGTTCGCGGGCATGCGCGCCGACCGCGCACTCGCCGCCCTGATCCCCGGTCTGTCGCGCCGAGCCGCGGCCGATCTTTGCCGCGCGGGCCTGGTGACGCGGGCAGGCCGCCGCCTTCGCCCCGGCGACGCACTCTCCGAGGGTGACGCGATCGCCGCCGACCTGGCACCGGTGATCGGCGGGATTGCGCCGGACGACTTCCCGCTCGACGTGCTGTATCAGGACGACGCGCTCGTCGCCGTCAACAAGCCCGCCGGACGCCACACCGTGCCGCTTCGTCCGGGCGATCGGGGCACCCTCGCGCAGGCTCTCGCCGCGCGGTATCCCGAAATGGCCGGTGCCGGCGGCGATCCGCGCGAGGGCGGCGTGTGTCATCGGCTGGACCTGTGGACAAGCGGCGTCCTTGTCGCCGCGCGCACGGCGAACGATTTCGCGGCGGTGCGCGCCGCGTTCGGCGCCGGAAGCATTCGCAAGACGTATCTCGCAATTGTCGCGGGTGCGCCGCCGGATGCGTTCGACGTCGATGCGCCCATCGGCCACCCGTCGCGTCGCGCGCCGCGCGTCGCGGTGGGCGGCAAGGGGCGCGGCGTCGTGCCCGCGCGCACGCGGTTTGCGGTGATCGAGCGCGTGGGCGAAACGGCGATCGTGCGCGCGTATTGCGCCACCGGCGCGATGCATCAGGTCCGCGCGCACGCCGCGCACGCCGGCTTTCCGCTCGTGGGCGACACGCTTTACGGAGGCCCGCCGCACCCGGCCGGGCGGTATTTCCTTCACGCGCATACGATCGAATTGCCACACCCGCGCACGGGCGAGACGATGTCGATCCATGCGCCGCCGCCGGAGGAGTTTCCGGTGGCGATCGGGGAGATGGGCGTGGAAGGGCGTCGGACAAAATGGACTTGATGGACTTGATCGACAGGTGATGGCGGCGCGAGAAAAGTCGGAAAGCGCACAGCGCTTTGGTCTTGATCGAACGGTCCGTTGCGATGGACATTCCCAATTCGCAATTCCCCATTCCCAATTCGATTATCCGATTGCGCTCCCATCCCCCTGCCGATATCATCCGCGCCAAATCGGGGCTTTTCCTATGACCACACCCAATATGCGCGGATCGGCAAGGCGGCGGGCGATCGTTTGCGCCGCGTTTGCGGCGTTTTTTGCCGCGGCGTGCGGCAAAGCCGGCGTCCAAACCGAAGATCTGACGCGTCTGGGCCGCGAGGACGCCGTTCAGCTTGCGTATGAGACGGATAAGAACGGCGCGATCGTCCCCAAGGGCTTCGCGCATCCGGTGACCGTCGGCGCGGACACCGTCGCCGGCATCCTCTCGATGCTGACGTATTCCGAGCACGTGTTTTTCAAGTGGCGCGACCGGGGAGAGATGTTCAACGAGACCGAAGTAAAAAAACTCGCCGGCCCCATCGCGAGCGCCTTCGCGCAGGTCGGGCCGGATCAGTGGATTTCGTTTTCCGTCACCTCGTACAAGCGCGACCTGTTGTTCAAATCGCGCCGTCTGACGACCGGCTGGATGTGGATGGAAGCCGGCGAGAAGCTCAACATCGTCATGGGAAACTTCCGCCTGGAGATGGTCAACGACATCGATCCGTACGACGGCGATCCGCGCAAACGCTACCAGCTCGCCACCTATCGCATCGATCCGACGCCGCAAAATCTGCCGCCGCCGATCGACGAGAATGACGAAATCCTCAAGCGCGAGCATCACAACTGGACGATCGTCAACGTCGCCGCCGTGCGCGAGGCGCAGAAGGCGAAGACCGAGACGCCGGCCGCGTCCCCCCCGGCGCCCCGCGACTCGGCCGAACGCCTTGCCGACCTGAAACGCCTTTTCGATCAGGGACTCATCACGCAGGAGGAATACGACGCCAAGCGCCGCGAGATTCTCGACGAGCTTTAGCGCCCGGATCCGCCCGCGCCGTATCGTGCAACTTCCGTGTTCACGCACCGCCCGACATTTGCCCGCATTGACCTGGATGCGCTGGAGCACAACTTCCGCGTCATCCGGCGGCGGCTCGGCGAGGACATCGGCATCATCTCGGTGGTCAAGGCCGACGCCTACGGCCACGGCGCGGTGCCGATCGCGGCGAACCTCGAGCGCCTGGGCGCCTCCGGGTTCGCGGTCGCGTTTTGCGAGGAGGGCGTTCAGCTCCGCGAGGGCGGCATCACCAAGCCGATCCTCGTGCTCGGCGGCATCTATATCGGCGAGGCGCAAAAAGCGTCGTATTACGACCTGACGCCCGTGCTCTTCTCGCGCGAAAACGCCGAGGAGACCGCGCGCGAGGTGCGCCGCGTGGGGCGCCGCCTCGCGGTGCACCTGAAAGTCGACACGGGCATGAACCGCATCGGGATGAGACCCGAGGAGGCCGAGGACGTGCTGCGGCTGGTGCGGGAGTCCGAGGTGCTCGACGCGCAAGGGCTTCTGACGCACCTGGCCACCGTGTCGCCCGATCTGGGCGATTCGTACTGGAGGCAGGTGACGGCGTTTCGCGACGTGGTCGATCGTCTGACACCGATGATGGACAAGCCGCAGGTGCACATGGCCAACAGCGCGGCGGTGCTGGCCGCGCCGCGCCCGCCGTTCAACGCCGTGCGCGTGGGCAAGGCCATGCTCGGCGCTTATCCGGGCGACGCCTTTCGCGGTATGCTCCCGCTCAGGCCGGTTCTTTCGCTCGGTACGCAAATCACGCACCTCAACGCGATTCGCGCGGGTGAGGCGGTGAGCTACGAGGGGACGTTCGTCGCGGGGCGCGAAACGCTTGTCGCGACGATCCCGATGGGTTACGCGGACGGCCTGAACCGCAAGCTGTCGAACACCGGCGAGGCGCTTGTGCGCGGGCAGCGCGCGCGCATCATCGGCAACGTGTGCATGGACATGACGATGCTCGACGTGACGGACATCCCGGGCGTTGCCGCGGGCGATCCGGTCGTCCTGATCGGCCGCCAGGGCGACGGGGAGATCAACGTGCACGAGGTGGCGCGCCACTGCGGGACCATCCCGTACGAGATCTTCACGAACATCAACCACCGCGTGGCGCGCGTGTACGTGAAGGGGCAGGGCAAGCGATGACGCGCGCCCTCGACGCGCTCGGCGCCGCCATCATCGGCTCCATCGAGGCGGTCGGCCGCGTGATGGTGCTGTTTTTCGAGACCCTGCGCTGGCTCGTGCAGCCGCCGTTTCGGCTCGAGCAGGTTTTTCGCCAGCTCGAGTTCATCGGCGTGCAGTCGCTGTCGATCATTGTGCTCACCGGCGGGTTCGCCGGCGCGGTGATGGCGCTGCAATCGGGCTACGCGTTTTCGATCTTCGACGCGAACTCGATGGTCGGCACGGCGGTCGCGCTCGCGGTGACGCGCGAGCTTGGGCCGGTGTTCACCGCCATCATGGTCGCGGGCCGCTGCGGCAGCGCGATGGCCGCGGAGATCGGAACGATGAAGGTGACCGAGCAGATCGACGCGCTGCACGTCATGGCCGTCAACCCCGTGCAATTCCTCGTCGTGCCGCGCGTCGTCGCCGCGACGATCATGCTGCCGCTTCTTACCGTCATCTTCGATTTCGTCGCCGTGGTCGGTGCGTGGGTTGTCGCGACGATGTTGCTCGACGTTTCGTCGGAGATTTTCTACGACAGCATCGTCACGTACGTGAAGCACTCCGACTTCACGAACGGCCTCATCAAGGCGACCGTGTTCGGCGCCATCGTCGCGATCGTGTCCTGCTACATGGGATACACGACCACGCGCGGTGCCGAAGGCGTCGGCCGCGCGACGACCGCGGCGGTCGTCGTGTCGAGCGTGTCGGTGCTGATTTCGGACTATTTCCTGACGGCGATGCTCTTCACGACTTGAAGAGGCCGGAAGGACATCGCAGACGTGCCCGTGTCCGGTAATGGACATGATGGACGTAATGGACAATATGGACGGTTGACCAACGCGCGTGCCGTTGCGATGGCCTTCCAGCCTTCCAGCCTTCCAGCCTTCCAGCCTTCCAGCCCCTACTTCTTGCCCTTCCCGCTTTCGCTTTCGTCGGGCTCCATCACGATCTTTCCGTCCACGATCTTCAGCCCCGCGAACGGTTTGAACGTCGTCGAGCTTTTCTCGCCGAGTTGACGCGCGTCGCGCTGCGAGCCTTTGGCCGCGCGCTCGGGCCGGCGCCCGAACATCGCCAGATCGTCGCCGCGTCCGGTTTCGCGCGGGGCGCCGTCACGATCGCGGTCACGGTCACGCGGCGGCCGGTCGCCGCGGGGG
>JAIOHV010000020.1 GCA_019912885.1 bacterium | reverse complement strand
GCGCGACCGGTCGCGCCGGACGCGCCACGACCTTGGCGGGCTCCGGCGTGCGTCCGCGCAGCGAAAGCACCTTCGGGCGCGACCCGCCCCCGCGCTCGGCGGGCTGGCGGCGCATCATGGTCGTGCTGTCGGTCACCTTGTCGGCGTCCTCGGATTCGGCGGCCGGCGGCGCCGGAGCGGCGGCGGGCGCTTCTTCCGTCATCGGAGCCTCTTCGGCCACGACCAAAGGCGGCGGCGCGGGTTGCTCCCGGGAAACGTCGCTCGCCTCGGCGGACTCTTCGGCTTCTTCCGCGGCGGCGGTCGTTTCGATCGCCTCTTCGGGCTCGTCCGCCGGCTGGCCCCGGCGCGCGCGCCGGCGAATGACCGTGGTGCCCACGCGGCGCTCGGTGAACGCCTTGTCGCCTTCGCCGCCCTCATCGTTCATGAGCGCCTGCACGCGCGGCAGGTCGCCCGTGTCGATCGTCGCCTGGAAATCCTCGGCATTGATGCCAAGCTCGCGGAGCTTCTTCTGAAACTCCGAGGGCTCGATCTCGAGTCTTTTGGCCGCCTCAAAGACGGTGATTTTCGCCATGAACCTTCTCTCCCGAATTCAGCGATCGCGCCGCTTCGCACTCGCGGACAAAGCTCTCCAGCCGCCCGGCATCCATGCGGAGTCGGCCGGCGCGAAGCGTGCGTTCGAAAGCCCGGCGCTTCATCGCGGCTGTCAGGCACCGCACGCTCATACAAAGATACGCCCCGCGACCACCTGTCGCCGCATCGGTGTTCGGTTCAAGTTCGCCGACCGCCGACACCGCGAAACGCAACAATTCCGATTTCGCGCGCCGCGTCCGGCACCCGCAGCACATGCGGACCGGGGCGGTTCGCGATCCTTTCGCGCTAAGCGCCGTTTCAGGCGCCAACGGACTCCGCAATTTGCTGGGCGACCTCGACATCGAGTCCCGGCACCGCGAGAAGAACGGCGATGTTCGCCCCCTTGAGGGCGTCGCGGCTCTTGTATCCCGCCCGATACAGCGCCTCGGCGCTGCGCGGGCCGACACCCGGCAGTTTCATCAGGTCGAGCAGCATTTCCGGCGGCGGCGCCGCGCCGGTTTCCGCAGGCCTGGCGGCCGGCGCTTCGCCGGGTTCTCCGCCCTCGACTTCGCCCCCGGCCGTTCCCGCCGGCGCGGCCTCGGGCAGCGGCCAGTCGTTCGTATCGAGGATGTTGTTGCAAATCTCGATAATCTCCCGGGCGCGCGCCTCGTCGATACCCGGAAAACGCGTCAGATCCTCCGGCTTCGCGTCCGCGATTTCCTCGAGGTCCATGTAGCCGGACTTGATGAGCAGATCGACCGCCATGCCCGGAATCTGCGGCACCCGGGCGAACACCGACCGCGCGATCTCCGAGATCTCCACCCACTTCGCCTCGGACTGAATGTCGAGCTTCCAGCCCGTGAGCATCACCGCGAGCCGGACGTTCTGGCCCTTCTTGCCGATCGCCAGCGACAACTGGTCGTCCGGCACGATGATCTGCATGGAATGCGTGTCCTCGTCGATGATGACCTTTGTCACCTCCGCGGGCGCGAGCGCGTTGCATACGAATTTCGCGGGGTTTTCCGACCACGTCACAATGTCGATCTTTTCGCCGCGCAGCTCGCCGACGACCGACTGCACACGGCTGCCCTTCATGCCGACGCACGCGCCGACCGGGTCCACGTTCGAATCGCGGCTCGTCACCGCGATCTTGGCGCGCATGCCTGGCTCGCGGGCGGCGGCGACGATGGTCACGATTCCCTCGGCCACCTCCGGCACCTCGAGTTCGAACAGCTTTCGAAGGAATTCGGAGCTGGTGCGCGAAAGGATGATCTGCGGGCTTGTCGTGCTCTTGACGACATCCTGAATGAACGCCCGGATGCGGTCGCCGACGTTGTAGTTCTCGCGCGGGATCTGGTCCTTGGGATACATCACGCCTTCGGCGCGTCCCAGGTCCACGATCATGGCGCCCTTTTCGAACCGCCGCACGATGCCGTTGGCGATCTCGTGTTTGCGGTCCCGGTATTCGTTGTAAACGATCTCTTTTTCGGCGTCGCGGACCTTCTGAATGATGACCTGCTTGGCCATCTGCGCGCTGATGCGCCCGAAACCGCGCGAGTCGATCTTTTCGCCGAGTGAGTCGCCGATTTCGACATCCGGATCGAGCTTCTTGGCGTCCTCGACGAGGATTTCGAGGTTGTCGTCATCGACATCCTCGACGACCGTGCGAAAACGGAACAGTTCGACCTCGCCGAGGTCCGCGTTGTATTGGGCCTCGATGTCATAGTCGATGCCGAGCTTCTTCCGCGCGGCGGTCAGCATCGCGGCCTCCAGGGCCTCGACGATCACATCACGCGAAACGCCGCGTTCCTTGACCACCGTTTCGATGACTTGATTGAGTTCCGCACCCATGGCGCGCTCCTTGTATCAAACGCCCACGACGTTTCCAAGACCGGTCACCGGGCCTTCCGGCAACGGTTTCCGGGTCTAAAATTCGAAGACCAGATTCGCCTTTTCGACCTCGTTAAAGTCGATCGGCACGTCCTTGCCGTCCACTTGCACCACCATCTCGTTGCCGGCCACACCCGCGAGCGTGCCCTTGAACACGCGGCGGCCGTCGCGCGGCCTTTTCACTCGCACTTTCACGGTCTTGCCGACCATGCGGCGCGCGTCATCCGCGTGCCGGATCGGCCGGTCGACGCCCGGGCTCGAGACCTCAAGCTGGTACGCCTTGTCGATGGGGTCGTACACATCCAGAAGCGCCGACATCTCCCGGCTCACCTTCGCGCAATCCTCGACCGTGATCCCCGTGGGGCAGTCGATCGTCACGCGCAGGATCGGGCGCCGGCCCAGGCCCGCGATTTCCAAGTCAAACAACTCGACCCCGAGATCGTCGCAGACCTGGCCCGCGATCTCGCGAATCCGTTCCATCGGTTCCATCGGGAAGTACCCCGGCCGGACATCGTTCCGGCCCCGTTCACCAATGAAAAAGCGGGACCCCAAAGGGCTGCCCGCTTCATAGGCGAACCAATTGTGGCGATGTTTTAGCACGCGACCCCGCCAAAATCAACGCCGCCCGCCGCCAAGGCCCCGCGGCGGGCACGTTGTTTGCGATGCTTTGTGCGCTGAAACCTGGCGATTTCGATTCACCCTCGACGCGAATTCCGGGCGCGTCAGGCGGCGCGGCGCTCCCGTATCCGGCCGCCGCGCATCATGCGGGAGCGAAGCGAAGGACCCCGGCGGTCGCGACTAATCGCGGTTTGACGGCGCCGGCTCGGCTTTGTCGAAAAACGGCGCGCAGGTGACGCTCGCGCCGTCCGTCTCGCAGGTGACGCGGCCATCGTCGCCGATGACGTACAACGCGCGCGCCGCCTTCTCAAGGCGCGCCCGCACCGCCGGCGCGGGATGATGGCACCGGTTGTCGCGCCCCGCCGGAACGACGGCGGTGTCGGGATGAACCGCCGCCAGGAATCCCGCCGACGAGCTGCTGCGCGATCCATGATGCGGCACGAGCATGACATCCGCGGCCAGCGGTGCGCCCGTGTCGAGCAGCTCGCGTTCGATGTCGGCGTCCACGTCGCCCGGAAACAGAAACGACGCCGCGCCGAAATCGAGCCGCATCACGAGCGCGGCGTTGTTGTCGGAAACCGTCTCCTCGTCGCGCAATTCCGGCGGCGGCCAGAGCGCCGAAAGCCGCGCGCCGGCGATCTCGAGCGGCCGCGTGTCCCGGCCGGCCAATCGCCGCGGGATGCGAAGCCGATCGACAAGGCGCAAAAACGCGCCGTAGGTCTCGGCGCCCTCGTCGTCCGTTTCGCGGCTGATCCATACCTCGCGCGCGGGCAGCGCCGCGATCACCGCCGACAGGCCGCCGTAGTGGTCGAAATCGGGGTGCGTCACGACGACAAGGTCGAGCGCGCGCACGTGATGATCGAGCAGATACGGCAGCACGATCGCCTCCCCGACATCAAATGACGTGCCCGCGACACCGCCACCGTCGACGAGGATGGCGCGCTCGTCCGGCAGGCGGATGAGCGCGGCCGACCCCTGCCCCACGTCGATGAAATCGACGCGCAATTTCGCGTCGCGATGACGCGCGATGGCGCCCGCGGCCGGCACGGCGAGAAGCACGGCGACGCAAATCGCGAGCGCGGGTTTCGCCGCGCGCCGGCGCCAGGCCAAAAGGGCGGCCGACGCTCCGTACCACGCGACGATCTCGACGGGATGCGGCCGCCCCAGTCGCAGGTACGCGCCGGGTAGCGCCGCGACGGCCACGACGACCAGGTGCGCCGTGTTGATCGCGTACATCGCCAGAAGCCACAGCGGCTTGGCCAGAATCGGCCCGACCGGGGAGAGCGGCGCGAGGAGCGCCCCCGCGAACGCGAGCGGCACGACGACAAACGTGTAGAGCGGAACGAGGAGCAGATTGCCCGCAAGGCCAAAGACAGCCGCGCCCCGGAAGTGCCAGGCCGAGATCGGCGCCGTCGCGATCGTGGCCGCCAGCGGTACGACGCACGCGAGGGCAAACACGTCGATCGCGCGGTCGCGCGTCGTCGGAAACGCGCGGCGGATTTCGTCGCGGCGGTCGTGAAGGTATTGCGTCGCGCGCGGCGTGATCGCCGCGATGCCGATGACCGCGGCGAAGGAAAGCTGAAAGCCCGGCTCGAAAAGCGCCCACGGCCAGACGATCAGGATGACAAGCGCGGCAAGCGCGATGGCCGAAGCGAAATCGCGCCCGCGATCGACAAGGAGCGCGGCGAGATAGGCAAGCACCATGATCGTCGCGCGCAGCACGGGCACGTCGCCGCCGCCGATGACGGCGTAGATCAGAACGGGCACGGCCGACGCCGCGGCCGCGAGCTTGATCGCGTTCGTCGCAAGCAGCACGCGCGGCGAAAGGCGCAACAGAAAAAACGCGAGCGCGAACGCGGCGCCCGCGACGATGCCGACGTGCAGGCCGGAGATCGCCAGCAGATGCACGACCCCCGCGTCGCGGTACGTCTCGCGCACGGAATCGGGCAGGTCGCCGCGCTCGCCGAGCACGAGCGCCTGCACGATATCCGACTGCGGCGGCGGCAGGGCGTTCGCGATCGCGTCGTGGATGCGCGCGCGATAGGCCGTGACGGCGCGGCGGAAGATCGAACCCTCGCCGCGCGCGAGAATCTCGATGCGGTCGCCGCGCGTCGTGTACGCAACGGCGTCGATCCCGCGCGCGCGATGATGGCGATCCACGCGATACGCGCCAGGATTGCCGCGCGGCATGGGCGTGCGAAGCCGCGCGCGAAACGAGATCAAGTCGCCGACGCGCAATTCCTCCGCGCCTTCCGAAACGGAAAGCCGAACGCGGCCACGCGCCGGAATGTACGCGCCGGCGTCAAGCACGATGCGCCGCGCATCGATAAGAAACGAGCGGCCGTCGAGCGTCGGCGACGGCCCCTCGACGATGAGCCCGGTGACGGTGCGCGCCGACGGGCCCGCGTAATGCGCCACATCGCCGGCTTTCGGATGCGTGAACGCGAGATCGCTCGAACAGAACGCGCCGTAGAGCGCGAATGCGAGCGCGGCGAACACGAAGGGCGGCGGCGGCTTTCCCGGCAGCCGGCGCGACACGAGAAACGCGACGAGGACGGCAACGGCGGCCGTGACGGCGACGAGCCCGCGCATATCGATCGCGGCGCCGGCCGCGATCCCCGCCGCCAGAGCCGGCGCGAGGACGACGAGCGGCCTACGCATCCGGCACGGTCAATCGATCGTGAATGCGGCGGGCGAGATCCGCGTTGATGCCGGGGACCGCGGCGATCTCGTCGGCGCTCGCCTCGCGAATGCGTTTGAGGGATCCGAAATGGCGGATGAGCGCACGGCGGCGCGCGGCGCCGACGCCGTCGATCGCGTCGAGCGCGCCGGTCACCTGCGACTTGCCGCGCAGCTTGCGGTGATACGCCACGGCGAAGCGATGCGCTTCGTCGCGCACGCGCTGGATGAAAAACAGCGCCGTCGATCCGCGCGGGAACGTCACCGGGTTCTTGCGGCCGGGCAGGTAAACCATATCCTCCGCGCCTCGATCGCCCTCGGCGCGGTCGCGGATCTTGGTCACCGCCGCGATGGGCAGGTCGCGCGCGTCGATCTCGGCGAGCACGGCTTCGGCGACGGCGAGTTGCCCGCGTCCGCCGTCGACGAGCAGCAGGTCGGGCCATTCGTCGTTTTCGCGCGCGCGGGCGACGCGGCGGCCGAGCACCTCGCGCATCATCGCGTAATCGTCCGGCGTGTCTTTCGTGCGAATCTTGTATCGCCGATAGCGCGAGGTGTCGGGTTTGCCCTCGACGAACGTCACCTGGCTGCCGACGGCGTTCGTGCCGTGGAAATTGCTGATATCGAAGCACTCCACGACGATGGGCGTGCGCGTCAGGTGCAACGCGCGCCGGACCGATTCGAGGATATCGCGCGTGTCCGCAAGGCGCGAGCGCCGCTGCTCGAATTGCTGTTTCGCGTTCTCCCGCGCGATTTCCACGTAGCGCGCCTTGTCGCCGCGTTGCGGAACGCCCAGACGCACGCGGGCGCCGCGCAGATCCGTCAGCCACTCCTCGACGGCGCCGGACATTTGCGGGTTGACCTCGGCAAGGATTTCGCCCGGCACGAATCCATCGTCCGCGTAATACGCCTGCATGACCTCGCCGAGCACCTCGGCGTCCTCGTGCTCCTGATTCGAAAACGGGAACGCGCGCTGGCCGATCGTCTTGCCCGCGCGCACGAACATCGCGACGGCGACGCCGGAAGCGCCTTCGCGGTAGATCGCCCACACGTCGCGATCCGTCATGTCGGTCGTTTCGGCGCGCTGCTTCTCAAGCGAGGTCCGCAAGGAGTCCGCCAGGTCGCGCAGGCGCGCGGCCTGCTCGAAGCGCTCCTCGCCGGCGGCGCGCTCCATCTCCCTTTCGACGTCGCGGACGAGATCCTCGCCACGCCCTTCGAAAAACAGGCGCACCTGGTGCACGATTTTGGCGTATTCCTCCTCGCTCACCATGCCGCAGCACGGGCCGGCGCTGCGGCCGATCTGATAGCGGATGCACGGCCGCGTGCGCTGCGAAAATTCGCCGTCGGAGCATTCGCGCAGCGGAAAGTGGCGGCTCAGGAAGTTGAACGTCGCGCGCGCCGCGAACGCGTTCGAGAACGGCCCGTAATACAGCGATCCGTCGCGCTGAACGCGGCGCACGAGGTACAGGCGCGGAAACTTGTCGCGCATCGACAGCTTGATCGACAGGAAGTTCTTGTCGTCGCGAAGGCGAATGTTGTAGGGCGGCCGATGGCGCTTGATCAGCGTGTTTTCGAGGATCAGCGCGGCTTTTTCGGACTCGGTGACGATCCAGTCGACGTCGGCGCACTTGGTCACAAGAAGCTGCGTTTTGACGTCCTTGGCTTCCGGCTGCTGGAAATAGCTGCGCACGCGGTGGCGCAGGCTTTTGGCCTTGCCGACGTAGATCACCTGCCCGCGCGCGTCCTTCCACGTGTAAACGCCCGGCGCGGCGGGGAGGATCTTCAGTTTTTGTTCGATGACGGTTGTATCGTTCATGTCGATTCGTACCCGCTCCCTTACGGTCGCGGTTCGTTACTTCGAAGCCCGCTCCCTTACGGTCGCGGTTCGTCCTGGGAACGCCGAGCTCCAGCTCGGCCCATACCCGCTCCCTTACGGTCGCGCTTCCAACACCGGGGAAGCGCGTTGTCGCGGCTCCGGTCCCGGATGCTTGTTTGCGATTCTAGCAGCCCGTTTCGCGATCGGGGAACGGCGCGCGCCGCCCGGCCCTTCTAGCGGCGCGAAACGCTGGTATAATCCGCCGATTGCGCCCCGTACAACGGGCGAAACGCTCATGCCTTTAACGATCGATCATCGCCAACGAAACGGGCGGCGCGCGCGCGGCGCGGCGGGACGCACGATAGCGCTCGCGCCTATGGCGGCGGCGGGACGTGCGTTGGCGCTCGTGTTCTTGACCGCGGCCCTCGTGTTTGCGTCCCCCGTTGCCGCGGGCGCGGCGAAAACGCGCGCCCAAATCGTGGATGGCCGCGTGCGGCTCGACGGCGGCGCGTACCTTCTGAGCTTTCGCGTTGACGGCGCCTTCACGCCCGATCTCAACGAAGCCGTTCAGGCGGGCATCCCCACGACATTCACCTACTTTTTTCGGGTGCACCGCGACCTTCCCGGTTTTTTCGACGAAAAGGTGTTCGAATTTCAGGTACGCCGCACGATCCACTACGACGCGATCCGCCGCACGTTCACGGTGCTATTCGGCGAAAAGGGCGTTACGGAAACCTACAAGGACGCCGGCGCGGCGAAATCCGCGATGACGCGCTTTGCCGATCTGCCGATCGCGGTGCTGGCGTCGATCCCGTCGGTAAAGGGCTATTCCGTCGCGGTGAAGGCGCAAATGGAAAAGGCGCAGCTTCCGCTGCCGTTTGGGCTCGAAAATCTCTTTTTCTTCAGCGCGCTTTGGGATTTTGAAACATCCTGGACGCGCATCGACATCCCCGAACGCGCCGAAACCATGCCGGCGCCGCCGGCCGCCGGCCCACCGGCTGATTCCGGGAACGCGCCGTGAACGCCGATCCGACACCCGATCCGAAAAAGGAGGCGGGGAGCATTCCGTCGCGACGCGAACAGGACGACCTGACCGTCGAGGAGTTGGAGACGCGAAAGCGCATGCGCCGCGAAGCGGCGATCATGGCGCTCCTTGTCGTCATCATTGCCGCGCTCTTTTTCATGCAGCGGTGGCTGTTGCAGGCGCCGTCGGAGTTTCCGTCGGTCACCAACCTGTTTTTCTTCGGCCTCATCAATCTCAACGTCATCCTGATCTGCGTTCTGCTCTTTTTGATCCTTCGCAACCTCGCGAAGCTGCTCTTCGACCGCCGCCAGCGCGTGCTCGGATCGGCCCTGCGCACCAAGCTCGTCGCCGCCTTCTCCGGTTTCGCGCTCGTCCCCACGGTCATCATGTTTTACGCGGCGTGGACGTTCGTGACCTCGTCGATCAACTCCTGGTTTTCCGTGAAGGTGGAAACGAGCCTGTCCGAGTCGCTCGAGGTCGCCAAATCGTATTATTCCACGTTCGAAGACTTCGCGCGGTTTCACGCGCGCGGGCTCGCCGAGTCGATCGCCGCGCGCCGGCACGGCCCGCCGTCCGACGCCGGCGCGCCGCTGTTGTTCGATTACAAGACGCTGCGCGATTTTCTCGAGGCCAAGCAGGCCGAATACAACCTGCACGCGGTGGACGTGTTCATCGCGGGTCAGGACACGCCGTATTTCTCGACGCGCCGTTGGGTCGAGGCCGACGTTTACCGAGGCGCGACCAAGGACTTTCTCGAGCCCGCGGGCGGCGGGCGCGTCGTCACCGAGATCCACGGCGTCGGCGACCGCGCGTTCGTGCGCGCCGCCGCGCCGATCGTGACCGGCAACGAGGTGCGCGGCCTCGTCGTCACCACCTACGCCGTGTCCGCGGGACTGGTCGGCAAGATGGAGGGCATCCGGCGCGCGTACGAGGAATACCGCCAGGTGATGCTTGTGCGCGAGCCGGTGATGTCAAGCTACATCGTCATCTTCGCTCTCATCTCCGCGTTCATCTTTTTTTCCGCGACGTGGTTCGGCTTTTTTCTCGCACGCGGCATCGCCGTGCCGATCCAGAAGCTCGCCGACGCCACCGGGCGCGTCGCCGCGGGCGATCTGGATGTGCGCATCGCGTATCCGGCCTCCGACGAGATGGGCCGGCTCATCCAGTCGTTCAACCGCATGATCGAGGATCTTCGCGGCTCGCGCGCCAAGCTCGACGCGGCGGCCGACGAGCTGCGCGATTCGAATCTCGAGCTCGAACAGCGCCGCCAATACATGGAGACGGTCCTCTCGAACATCACCGCCGGCGTCATCAGCTTTTCCGCGGACGGGCGCATCTCCACGATCAACCGCCGCGCGCGAGACATCCTCGGCCTGTCCGATGAGGTGATCGGCGAACACTACCGCGAGGCGTTCGCCGCGTTCTCGACGCCGGCGCAGATCGAGGAGTTCACGCTTTCGCTCGAAACCGGCGCGCGGGGATTCGTGGAGCGCGAGGTGGACGCGAAGATCGCCGGGGAAACGCGCACCATCCTTGTGCGCCTGACGGTTCTGCCCGAGGCGCCGGCGGGCGCGGCGATCAGCGCCGTGATGGTGCTCGACGACGTGACCGAACTCATCAAGGCCAAGCGCGTCGCGGCCTGGCGCGAGATCGCGCGGCGCATCGCCCACGAGATCAAGAACCCCCTCACGCCGATCCAGCTCGCCGCGCAGCGCCTGCGAAAAAGGTACAGCGACCGGTTCGAACCCGAAACGGATCAGGCGTTTTTCGAATCGACCGCGACGATCATCCGCCAGGTGGGCGAGATGAAACGCATGGTGCAGGAGTTCTCCGACTTCGCGCGCATGGCCGACGTCTTGCCCGAGCCGAACCAGCTCAACGACATCGTCGCCGAGACGGTGGCGCTCTACGCTGAGGCGCATTCGAACATCGGGTTCGAATTCGAGCCCGACGCGACGCTGCCGCCGATCCTGCTCGACCGCGCGCAGGTCAAGCGCGTGTTCATCAACCTTTTCGACAACGCGATCGACAGCATCACCGGGCCGGGAACGATCACGATACGCACCGCGCGCGATCCGCGGGGCGACGAGGTCGTGGTCGATGTCATCGACACCGGCGCGGGTCTGCCGATGGCTTACCGCCAGCGCATCTTCGAGCCGTATTTCTCGACGAAGAAGATGGGGACGGGCCTCGGGCTCGCGATCGTGCACCAGATCATGACCGACCACGGCGGGCGCATCGAACTCGCCGACAACCGCCCGCGCGGCACGATCGCGCGGCTTGTGTTTCCGCTGCGCCCGGCGGTGGGGGATGCGAAGACAGGTTGAAAGGCGGGGAGGCTGGAAGGTCATCGCAGGAACGCAATTCACCACGGAGGACACAGAGAGCACAGTGCGCGCGCAATTTGTTTCCCTCACGACCTGTCACCCATCACGACCTGTCACCCCGAGCGACCTGTCACCCCGGGCGACCTGTCACCCTGAGCGACCTGTCACCCCGGGCGACCGGTCACCCTGAGCGAAGCGAAGGGTCTCGCCCCTTGCCACCACGGAAGTAGATCCTTCGCTTTGCCTAGCGCGGGGCTTCGCCCGCAACCCAAGCTCCCAAAACGGCGTCTCCTAGGGTACGAAGGTGGTATCGCCGCCAACCCTCGTTCCCAAGGAGAACGCCATGCAGAAGTTCATAGCGCGTCACGGCTCTCTCGTCACTAGCGTCTTGTCGGGCTTCGATCGGCTCGTGTTTCGAGGCGCGCTGCGAGCGTTGCGTTATCGAGGCATCAACCGATTTCTCGACGCGACGGAGACGCGGCTGCTTGACTTCGGCGACTTTGCCCAAAAGACCACCGCTCGCGTCAAATCGGCCTCGCTGGCTGAAGCCAAACAGGCGGGGCGCCCGATTATCTACGTGGAGTCGTCACGCGCCAGCAAGGAGAAGCTGGCGCGGCAGACGTTGGAGCGGCATCCGATCGACAAGCCGGGTCTCATTTGCGCGTTGACCGCGTTGGAGCCTTGCATGCGCTTCGAATATCACCGCGCGCAAGATCCCCGAGATCGCGGGCTGAGACTGCGCTCTGGCAAGTGCTTGTTCATCTACAAATATTACCAGCACCCGACCTTCGGCTTCATGCACACGCGCTTGCAGACATGGCTGCCCTTCGACGTGCAGGTGTACATGAACGGGCGCGAGTGGTTGGCGCAGCAACTGCGACGGGCCGGCGCGGATTTCGAGCGCGCCGACAACGGCTTCACGGCGCTTTCGGATCCGGCGCTGGCTCAACGCCTGCTCGACGAGCAACGGCGCACCGCGTGGGCGGCCACCCTGGACGGCTTCCTGCCCTCGCTCAATCCCCTGCACGCCGAAATCTTCGCCCGGTTTCCCATGAGCTACTGGTGGGTGGCGTACCAGACGGAGTGGGCCACCGACCTGCTGTTCCAGGACGCCGACACGCTGGCGCGTCTTTACCCGGCCCTGGTGCGGCACGCGATCGATCACTTCAAGAGCCCCGACGTGATGCGCTTCTGGTCGCGCACCGTGCGCGAGCAATGGAAGGCCGAAATCCTCACCAGCTTCAAGGAACGTCCCGAGGGTGTGCGCGTGAAACACTGGTTCAACGGCAACTCGCTCAAGATGTACGACAAGGCCGGACGCCTCCTGCGCGTCGAGGCGACCATGGGCAACCCCAAGGACTTCTGCGTCCTGCGGCCGCGGCGCGAAGACGAGGGCGGCCACCGACTCACCAAAACCGAGGGCGAGCAGCTGGTATGGCGCAACATGCGCAAGAGCGTCGCCGACTTGCACCGCCGCGCCGAGGTGTCGCAGCGCGCCAACGAGCGCTACCTGGACGCGCTGGCGGTCGTCGACGATCCGACCCCGTGCGCCAGACTTTTCGACGCCGTGTCGCGACCGCTCCACGACCACGGCCGGCGCTTCCGGGCTCTGCGCCTCTCCGACCGTGACGATATCACGCTGCTGAAAACCGTCGCCCGGGGCGAGTTCGTCCTTACCGGATTCCGCAACAAGGATCTGCGCGCGCGGATGTATGCCAATCCCAAAACCAAGGCCGATGAGCGACGGCTGTCCGCGAGGATGAGTCGCCTGCTACGACTGCTGCGCGCTCACGGCATCATCCGAAAAGTCCAGAAAACCTCGCGTTATCACGTGACCGACCGCGGACGACTGCTCATCACCGCCCTGCAAGCCACGCGCAACGCCAGCCTCAAACAGCTGCTACACGCCGCATAGCCGACGCCGACCGTAGCTTCTGCGACTCCCAACAAGAATTTTCGCTATAGTAGTTCAGGATGACAAGCTCCTCCCAGCCTCCCGGCCTTCCGGTCTTCCAGCCTTTTTCTACGCCGCGTCTTTCGCCTCGCACTCCTTGCGCGTGCGTTTGAGACTTAGCCGCGCGCCGATCTCTTCCTCGGGCACCTGCTGCGTGAAGCCGAGCATCACCCGCATCGCCATGTTGAGATAACCCTTGGCGTTCAGGTGGAAATTGTCGCGGTCCAACATCCCGCGTTTCTGATAGAAGCGGTACGGCTTTTCGATATCGATGAGTCTTGCGCCCGTCGATTGGGCCGTCCGGCGGATGACCGGATTGAGCCCCGCGAAGCGTTCGTAATGATAGGTCAGGAACATCGCCTGGGCGCCGTGGCCGTTCGCGAGCGCCACGTATTCGCCAAGATCGCGCTCGATCCAGCGCGAGAGCAACTCGTCCTCGAAGCTGTCGAAAAACACGTCCCAGCCTTTTTCGTCGAGCGTGCGCCTGAAAAACTTCGACTCGGCCACGCTGTTCTCGATCGTATCGCGCGCGCGAAGCCTGGATTCGAACGCGACCTTGAACAGCTTGTTGAGCTGCGTCTTGCTCTTGATGTACTCGGCCAGATGTTCGTCGCGCGCGCCTTCCTCCCATTCCCAGAACGTGGCGCGATGCAGGTTCCAGCGATTATTCACGCCGTAGAGCACGAGGATGTAATCGATCGCCATGCCGATTTTGGTGCGCAGAAAATTGCGCGCCATCGACAAGCCTTCGGATGTATTCGTCCCCGGCGCCCCGAGGTTGTAAACCCGCAGCGGCACATCCTTGTGCGCCATGTGAAAAAAGCCGTTGAGACGCATCGGATACGCTTCGCCCGGCCGGGCGCCAAGGCCGTAGGTCATGGAATCGCCGACGCACAAAATGACGATGCTGTCGCAATCGTCCGCCTCGTCGCCACCGACGATCCTCGGCGGCGCGAAGCGATTCTTCAAGGCAAAAACGAGTTCGGATGCGAGAACGATAAGGACGAGCACCACCGCGACAAACGCCAGCCGCTTGAAAAGCGGAAGGCGCGCACCCCGCGCCGACATCATGGCCTCCCTCAAACGGGCCTATCGCCCGATACCCCTCGGAACAATGCATGCATGCGAGAACGATCAATTCGAAAGTCGAGAGCCAATGTACGCCTGGAAAAAAAGGATTGCCAGAAAAAAACTCGATGCCGGCATTCGACGAACAGAGCCGCAAACGGAGCGAAGCGGAGTGCGCGGTCGATACCGCCCTCGGCATGACCGCCGCTTTTCAATCCTCGATGCTCAATCCTCGCTCCTCCCTCCGTTGACGATGGGCGTCGAATCCGCCCCAATACACCGCATGAAGGCGCGCATTCTCATCGTGGACGACGAGCCGGACATCCGCCAGACGCTCGGTGGCATCCTTGAGGACGAGGGTTTTTCCGTGTTTCTGGCCGACGGCGGGCGCGCGGCGCTTCGCCGGCTTGAGGAAAGCTGGTGCGATCTCGTCATCCTGGACATCTGGATGCCGGGGATGGACGGCCTTGAAATCCTTTCGCGCATCAAGGAGACGCACCCCAACCTGCCGGTCATCATGATCAGCGGCCACGGCACCGTGGAGACGGCCGTGCGCGCCATCAAGATCGGCGCGTACGATTACATCGAAAAACCGCTGCACCTGGACCAGGTGCTGCTGACGGTGCGCCGCGCGATCGACCTTCAGACGCTGCAATCCGAAAACCGCGCGCTGCGCGAAAAGGTCGAAAGCGGCCACGTGATCGTCGGCGAGAGCCCCGCGATGCGCGCGCTGAAAGAGCAGATCGACCGCGCCGCGCCGACCGACGGGCGCGTACTCATCACGGGCGAGAACGGCGCGGGCAAGGAGCTCGTGGCGCGGCAGATCCACGCGCAATCGACGCGAGCGGACAAACCGTTCATCGAGGTGAACTGCGCGGCGATTCCGGAGGAGCTGATCGAGTCGGAGCTGTTCGGCCACGAAAAAGGCGCGTTCACGGGCGCGACCGCCAAGCGGCGCGGCAAATTCGACCTCGCCGACGGCGGTACGATCTTCCTCGACGAGATCGCGGATATGAGCCTGCGCACGCAGGCAAAGATATTACGTATCCTGCAGGAGCAACGCTTCGAGCGCGTCGGCGGCGCCGAGACGATTCCCGTCGATGTGCGCGTGCTCGCCGCGACGAACAAGGATCTCGAAAATCAAATCCGCCAGGGTGCGTTCCGAGAAGACCTCTACTTTCGCCTGAACGTCATCCCCATCAATGTGCCGCCCCTGCGCGAACGCGTGGAGGACATTCCGAAGCTCGTCGAGTTTTTCGCCGCGCGCTATTCGCAATCGGCCGGCATTCCGCGCAAGCATTTCGACGACGAGGCCGTCCGCGCGCTTGCGTCCGCCGCCTGGCCGGGAAACGTGCGCGAGCTGAAAAACATCGTGGAGCGCCTTGTCATCATGACGCCCGGCCCGACGATCGGCGCGGATGCGGCGCGCGCCGCGATCAAACCGGGCGAAGCCGCCGCGGCCGCAGCCGAGGAAGCGCGCGTGCTTGACGAATCAAGCTGGAAAGACGCGAAGGTGCGTTTCGAGCGCGCGTACCTGTTGCGAAAACTGCGCGAGCACGGCGGCCACGTCAGCAGGACCGCCGAGGCGATCGGCGTCGAACGAACGCACCTGCACCGCCGCATCAAGGCGCTGGGGATCGATCCGTCGAGGACCGAGGATTGAGGATCGAGTGTGCGCGCCGCGGAGTGCGGATCGCGGGGTGTCTATCCGCAGATTACGCCGATTTCGCAGATGAAAGCGGCGCGATGCGACGAACACAGCCGCGCGCGTACGCACGCGGCCGCCTCGTTCTCGCCTTTAGCCGGCGTCGCACGAAGCGCAACCGGCAACGCCATACACTTAAATCTGCGTCATCTGCGAAATCTGCGGATGCCTTCCCGCCCGTCCGCGCAGGCAACCGTCCCCCACCCTCACGCATCGAGCATCGACTGCGTGTACCGGATGAGATTGTTCAGCTCGCGCACCACGGCGCGCGTGTCGTCGAGCGTTCCCTCGTCGCCGGGCGAATCCATGACGGCCGTCGTCGTTCCGTCGGATAGGACGATCTTGTTACCTTTGACGCCCGCGGATGACGGCAACGGCCGCATCTGCTGAAGTTTCATGACCTGCTTGCGGTAGAACATGCCGTCCGCGGGGCGCGACATGACGAACACGCGGCGGTTCGTCACCAGCATGACTTCCTCGTTATCGCCCTTGTGGCCGCATCCGGTCACCACGCGCTCGTCGGGCTCGAGCTGGATCATGCCAAGCTCGATAAGTTCGCGGTAGCGCGTCTCGAGGCTGACATCGATATCGCGGTCGTCGTCGCGTCGGGACGGATCGACGGCCAGCGCGTCGATACCCCGGCGCGAAAAGACGCGCATGGCGACGAGCATCAGCGTCACGCCGAAATAGACAAGCCCCGCGACAAAAAGCGCCTGCACGATAACCATGCGAGAATCCTATCACCGCCGGCCGTCTTGTCACCATGAGCGCAGCGAAGGGTTTCCATGGTTTGCCGGCGAGATTCTTCGCTTCGCTCAGAATGACAGGCGCGCGACGAATGACACGGGCGCGAGCGTTGTCACCCTGAGCGCAGCGAAGGGTTTCCATGGTTTGCCGGCG
>JAIOHV010000019.1 GCA_019912885.1 bacterium | reverse complement strand
GACGAGCGCGGCGGCCCCGGTGAGGCGTCCATCGCCATCGGCATGAATTCGGAATCGAACGGGCCGTGGGGCGTGGTGACGCTGTTTTATCCCCCGGAGCTTCCGGACGCGATCGTGCAAGACGCGATGGGCGAGGCGCTTGCGCCTTTGGGTATCACGCCGTTTGTGTACCGCGACGTGCCGATGAACCTGTCGGTGCTCGGCGCGCGGGCGCGCCGGACGGCGCCGCGCGTGGTGCAGGCGATGATCCGGTGGAATCCGGACAACCCCGCTCAGGGCGGGGCGGGCGACAGACTGCGTACGCTGCAATTCATGTTCAAGGCGCAGCGCCGGCTGGAGGACGTGTTCCGCGGGCGCGAGTTGCCGATCTACATCGTGTCGTGCTCGGACCGGACGATCGTTTACAAAGGCATGATGGAGGGGCGGCAGTTCGCGGAGGTGTTCACGGATTTGCACGATCCGGAGTACCGCGCGAACGCGGTGGTGTTCCATCGCCGGTTCGCGACGAACACGTCGCCGGTGTGGAACATGTGCCAGCCGTTCCGCGTGCTTTGCCACAACGGCGAGATCAACACGATCCAGGGCAACCGGCACGGCGTGCACATCTGGGAGCGTTACGTCTCGACGCACGGCGGATTCACCGAGGGTTGGCCGGCGACGGCGCTGATTCCGGGCCAGTCGGACTCCGCGGACCTGGATGGCGCGGTGCAGGCGTATCACGCGGAGGGGCGGTCGCTGTCGTACACGGTGGCGATCCTGATGCCGCCGTCGTGGGAAAACCGCGTCCGGAATCTCTCGCTGGAGATGAAGGCGTTTTTCGAGTTCCACAAGCGCGCGCTGGGGACGCTCGGCGCGTGGGAAGGGCCGGCGGCGATCCTCGCGTACGACGGCGAGCAGCTCGTCGCGTCGCTTGACCGCATGGGCCTTCGCCCGCTGCGTGTGTCGCAGCGGAGGGACGGGCTTTTCCTGGCGGCGAGTGAAAACGGCATCTTCGAACACGAGCCGGACGAGATCGTCCTTCGCGCGCAGCTCATTCCGGGCGACATCGTGCGCTTTGATTTCGAGAGTGAAACCGTGGTGCCGAGCGCGGACGTGTATTTCGAGATCATCCGCGAGACGCGGCCGCGCCTGGGGACGACGTACCGCGAAACGAACCACCGGCAGCTCCGGACGCCTTCGGCCTACGGCATCGCGGGCGATACGCCGCATCCGGATCTGACGGCGTTTCGCGGCCGGCTTGGGGCGTTTTTGCGCGCGTACGGCTGGGACTCGAAGCTCAAACAGGCGAGCACGGATCACCTGATCGAAGCGGGCAAGGAAGACATCTATTCGATGGGCTACGACCGGGCGATGCCGTTTTTGTCGGTCGACGGCCCGACGCTGTACCGTTTCTTTTTCCAGCGTTTCGCGCTCGTGACGAATCCGCCGATCGACCCGTACCGCGAGGGACGGGACATGAGCCTCGTGACCTACCTGGGACGCATGCCGGACGTTCCGCCGCGGCAGTCGCCGGACTATCCGAACGTGCGGCTGAAGTCGCCGATCCTCACCGAGCAGACGATGCGCGAGCTCGAGGAGGTTCCCGATCTTCCGGCGAAGATGCTGCGCCTGACCTTCAACGGCGAGGGCGGCGGGAAGGCGCTTTGCGCGGCGCTCGACGATCTCATCGCCCAGGCGGCGGACGCGGCGAGCGAAAGCCACGTGATCGTGCTGTCGGATATCGGGGCGTTCAAGGAAGGTCGCCTGCCGATCCCCGCACCGCTCGCGGTCGCTGCGCTGAACGAGGAACTGACCGAACGCGGATTGCGCGCGCATTGCAGCATCGTCGTGCAGACGGGCGAGGTGAGCGAAGGGCACGACGTGGCGGTTCTGCTGGCGCTTGGCGCCAACGCGGTGCACCCGCACGCGCTGATGCGCTACGCGGTGGAGCGCGCGAAAAAGCAGGGCAAACCCGCGGGCCTCGCGATCCGGAACACGGTCGAGGGGCTGGAAGAGAGCCTTCGCAAGATCATGTCGAAGATGGGCATCGCGACGGTGCAGGGGTATCACGACTCGTGCCTTTTCGAGGCCGTCGGCCTGGGGCCGGAGGTGATGCGTTATCTGCCTCGCGTGCCGAGCCGCATCGGCGGGCTGTCGCTCGATCACGTCGCGGCGGACGCGTCCCATCGCGAGCGGCACGCGCGGACGATCGACGAGCTTCCGGAGTTCGATTTCGATGAGCGTTCGTACAACGACCCGATGCGCATCGCGTTGTGGGAGGTGTCGAAGTCGGGCGATCCGACGGACTGGCGGCGCTACCAGCACCTGACGGACCGCCGCCGCCCGTGCACGATCCGCGATCTGCTCGAGATCCGCGCGCCGGAGGGGGCGTCGCGGGCGAATCCGCTTTCGGCGGAGCAGGTCTTGTCCGCGCATTTCACGGGCGGGGCGATGAGCCACGGGGCGCTAACGCGCACGGCGCACGAGGCGATCGCGTACGCGGCGAACCGCCTGGGGATGCCAAGCAACAGCGGCGAGGGCGGCGAGGACCGCGCTCGCAACAAGGGCGGCGTCCGGGAGTCGATGCGCAGCCGCATCCGGCAGGTGGCGACGGGCCGATTCGGCGTGGACGCGGAATATCTGGTCAACGCGGACGAGATTCAGATCAAGATGGCGCAGGGCGCGAAACCCGGCGAGGGCGGGCAGCTCATGAGTTCCAAGGTGACGCCGGAGATCGCGGCGCTGCGTTATTGCCGCCCGGGGATCAACCTGATTTCGCCGCCGCCGCATCACGACATCTATTCGATCGAGGACCTGAAGCAGCTCATCTACGACCTTCGCGCGATCAATCCGGACGCGCGCGTGTCGGTGAAGCTCGCGGCGGTGACGGGGATCGGCACGATCGCGGCCGGCGTGGTGAAGGCGGGCGCGGACGTGATCGAGATCGACGGGCTGGAGGGCTCGACGGGCGCGTCGCCGCGCAGTTCGCTTGAGCACACGGGGCTGCCGACGGAACTGGGGCTGCGCGAGGTGCACGTCGCGCTGACGGAGCTGGGGCTGCGCAGCCTCGTGCGCCTGCGCGCGGGCGGGGGCATCAAGACCGAGCGCGACGTGGTGAAATACATGATGCTCGGCGCGGACGAGGTGACGCTGGCGACGGTGCTGATGATCGCGCAGGGGTGCATCCACTGCAATTGCTGCCACATCGGCACGTGCCCGACGGAGATCGCCGGGCAGCTCAACCCGCGCGCGCATTATCCCGGCGGCTCGGAGCACGTGGAGCGTTTCCTGCGCGCGTTCGGGCGGGCGTTCGCGGAGCTTGTCGCAAAGCTCGGATTTTCGCATCCGCGCGAGATGGTCGGGCGGGTGGATGGCCTGCGGCCGCGGACGACGGACGAGATCTTCCGCGGGCTGAACCTGGACGCCTACGGATTCGACGCGCGGGCGTTCCTGACGCGCTGCGAGACGGCGGACCTGTCGTTTTTCACGACGCCGATCCCGGGCGTTAAGGACGGCGCGGACCGGGCCGCGATCGACAACATGGATCATCACTTCCGCGACCTTCTGGCCGGCGACAAGGAATTGATGCGCGCGGCGCGCGAGGGCCGGGCCATCGAGATGGAACCGTACAGCGTGCGAAGCTGCAACTCGGTCGATTTTTCCGTGCCGGTTTCGCACGTCATCGCGACGCACCACGGGCGCGACCGCTGGCCGGCGGAGGCGCCGATCCGCCTGCGCACCTTCGGCACCGCGGGGCAGAGCTACGGGGCGTGGTGCGTGATGGGTCTCGATCTCGTGCACGAGGGATCGTGCAACGACGGCGTCGCCAAGGGCATGAGCGGCGGGCGGATCGTGGTGAAGCAGCCGGCGGGATTCGCCGGGAGAAGCTTTGAGACGACGCTTGTCGGCAACACGGTGGCGTTCGGCGCGACGGGCGGCAAGCTGTTCATCGAGGGGCGCGCGGGGCAGCGGCTCGGCGTGCGCAACTCGGGCGCGACGATCGTGTGCGAGGGCGCGGGGCAATACGCGTGCGAATACATGACAAACGGCGTGGTGATGCTGCTTGGCCCGGTGGGCGAGCATATCGGCGCGGGCATGACGGACGGGAAAATCTTCATCTACGATCCCGACGGCGGGCAGGACGTGCGCTTCACGATCGACGACCGGTCGGTGGCGCTGACCGACGTGAACGAGGACGAGATGTACGAGGAGCTGGTGCCGCTGCTTGACGAATACATCGCGGCGACCGGAAGCGCGCGCGCGCTCGAGGCGCGCCAGAACATCTACGATTTCATGAAGGTGATTCCGATCAGCGTGCAGGTCGAGCAGATGAAAAAGCGTTTCGCGATGGACGTCGGCTCGCCGATCGCGGGCTAGGTTTCACCGCGAAGGCGCAAAGGGAACGCAAAGACGCGAAGGAACACGGTGGGATCGCAGGTTTCACCGCGAAGGCGCGAAGAACGCGAAGGGAAAACGCATTTGAGCGGCGTGCCGAAAAAACTGGAACCGCTGGACGAAGCGGGGCGTCGAGCCGGGCGGCTGACGCGCGAGCAGATCCTTCGAAACTTCGAGGAGATCCGCCCGCCGTTGTCCACCGCGGAGGCGTCGTTCGAGGCGGAGCGGTGCCTGTATTGCGAATACGACATCCCGTGCATGCGCGGCTGCCCGACCAAGATCGATATCCCGCGGTTCATCAAGCAGATCGCGCAGGGGCGTCCGCTCGACGCCGCGCGCACGATTCTTTCGGCCAACATCTTCGGCGCGGTGTGCGCGCGCGTGTGCCCGGTGGAGAAGCTGTGCGAGAGCCTGTGCGTTTGCTCGACGGTGCACGGGCGGCCGATTCCGATCGGCAAGCTGCAACGATTCGCGACCGACCGATTGATGTCGTCCGGCGAGCTGCCGTTCGAGCGCGGCGCGGACACGGGGCGGCATATCGCGATCGTCGGCGCGGGACCGGCGGGCGTGTCCGCGGCGTTCGAGCTGTCGAAGCTCGGGCACAAGGTGACGATCCACGAAAAGGAGCCGGCCGCGGGCGGGCTGGATCGTTACGGCATCGCGGAATACAAGATCGGCAACGTGTTCGTGCAGGAGGAGCTGGAGTTTCTGCTTCGCATCGGCGGGGTGAAAATCAAGACGAACGAAAGGGCGGTCGACGAGATCGCCTTGCGCGAACTTCTCGCGACGCACGACGCGGTGCTTTTGGGGATCGGGCTTGGCGAAACGCGTCGGCTCGATATTCCGGGCGAGGACGCGGCGGGCGTGGAGGACGCGCTTTCCTTCATCCGCCGCATCAAGACGCAGCCGCTCGACACGGTGGAGGTGGGCAGCCGCGTGATCGTGATCGGCGCGGGCAACACGGCGATCGACGCGGCGACGCAGGCCAGGCGGCTTGGCGCCCAGGACGTGATCGTGGCGTATCGCGGCGACAAGAGCCGCATCAAGTGCACGGAACACGAATACGAGTTGTCGGTGCTGGACGATTGCCGGTGGATGTGGAACGTGGAGCCGGTGGAGGTGCTGGTCGAGGACGGCGAGGTTTCGGGCGTGCGTTTCCGGGAGAAGGACGGCGATGCGATGCGCGAGTTCGAGTTGCCGTGCGATCACTTCGTCAAGGCGATCGGGCAGGTGCCGCACCCGTGGATCGCGCGCGTCGAGGGCCTGGCGCTCGAGCCGAACGGCACGGTGAAGGTCGATCCGATCACCTGGCAAACGAGCGTGCCGAAGCTGTACGCGGCGGGCGACTGCGTCGTTAAGGCGAAGGAAGTCGTCAACGCGGTGTACGAGGGCAAGCGCGCGGCGCTGTCGATCGACGGGGCGCTGAGCTACGGGTGAGTAGCTCGGGGCGCGGTTCGTCGATCTTTCGTTTCGCCAATACGCCTTCAAATATCACAATCGTGTTTCGTCGAACCGGCGCCACCCTGGGACCGCAGGTGTCCCCACCTGCTTATAAACTCGCGCGCCGAAGGCGCGCTTCCTTTGCCATTGCATAAATGAAGCGGCCCCGCGAAGCGCGTGGCCGCATATTCCTAAGCAGGTGAGGACACCTGCTTAGGAATATGCGGCCA
>JAIOHV010000018.1 GCA_019912885.1 bacterium | reverse complement strand
GAGGACAAGCGTCAAGATCAGATAAGGTTGCTGTAGCGCCACCGAAGGTGGCTCCCCGGCCGCTCGCGAGCGGCCCCCAACTATGCCGCCTTGGGCGGCTCACAACTTAAAGCCCCCGGCTTTGCCGGGGGTCGGTTACTTATCTACGAACAGCTTCCACAGCTCCCACCCGATACATCGCCCTCGTCGAAGTCGCCCTCGTCGGTCGTGTTGCGCGTGGCGGGAAAGTCGCATTCCTCGTCGAGGCACTCGAACAGGCCGTCGCACGTGGTGTTTTGCGAACGGCATTCGACCGCGCAATCCCACGGAGATTCGTCTTCGTCGCACGCGGACTCCACCTCGACGCGGTTCTCGTAACCCTCGAAGTACGCGTCGCAGATGTCGTAGACCATCGAGAGCAGATCCGAGCAATCCGCCTCTTCGACGGGCGGCGCGTCGTCGTCGTCCGGAAGATCGTCGTCGTCATTGATATCGTCGTCCCCCTCGTCATCGTCCAGGGCGTCATCGTCGTTGATGTCATCGTCATCCGTCGCGTCGTCGTCGAGCGCGTCGTCATCCGCCGCGTCGTCGTCCGCGTCGCTCGCGGTGATTTTCACCTCGTCCGGCGACGACGTCGTGTCGTAATCCGCGACCACAAGCTGGAATGTGTACGTCCCCGCCGTGTTCGGGGTGAATGTCGGCGAGACGGTATTTGCGCCTTGCAGCGTGGCGAACGGACCCGACACGCGCGACCAATCGTAGGTGATCGGATCGCCGTCGGGGTCATAGCTGCCGCTGCCGTCCAGGGTGACCGGCGTTCCGACCGGGACGATCCGGTCCGGCCCCGCGTCGGCGATCGGCGGCGACGCGCCGGGGATTCGGAACCGCGCGATGAGATGCCGCGAGCCGACGGCGAACCCGTTGCGTTCGTTCAACATGTGGATGTCGTTGAAGCGCCCCGCGCCGGTGTAGTCGTCCGCCTGCCAGCTCGTGCCGCCGTTTGTTGTCTTGATGATGACAGCCTGATCGCCGTACTGGTCGCCCCCGACGGCCCAGCCGTTTTGCGCGTCCACCATCGCGATCGCCGTGATCCAGTAATCGGTGCCCGGACTGCCCACGCCCGGGACGTACGGCAAGACGCCGGAACCCCAGTTCGCGCCGCCATCGGATGTGTAAAGAATCTGCATCGCGCCGTCGAGCTCGTTGACGGCCAGCACGATGCCGCGGAGTCCGGACACGAAATCGATCGCGTGAAAGCCGACGTTGGGGTCGTTGCGAAGGCTCGTCCAGCTCGCGCCGCCGTTATCTGTCTTGAAAACCTCGCCCTTGATGCCCGTGAGTTCGCCGGCCCAGTCCTCGTCTTCCTCGTAGTCGTCGTCGCTCCACTCGTCCTCGACCAGATACGTCTCCGACGACGCGAACGCGACGGTGCTCGAAACCACGTCCAGATCGACCACCGGCGAATCGGGACCGAAGGTGGACGGCATGTTGACCGACAACGTCCAGCTCTGCCCGCCGTCAGCCGTCTTCCAGATGTTGTTCGCCGAACCCGCGGCGAATCCGACGCCGCCCGGGAGAATGTCTACCGCGTTGATCTGGCGGTCGTCGGTATCCGGAGTCAGCACGAAATTGGCCCAGGCATTTCCGGCGTTCGACGTACGGGCGACCCAATTGTGCTCGTAGATAAAGAAGCAGTTCGTCGCGCCGCCGTTCCACGCGCCGAACACCGAGCCGGTGTCGTAGGAATCGAAGTGCAGGTCATAGGCGTAGAAAAAGCTGTTGCACAGCCAGCCCGGCTGTCCGGGACCGATCTGTAGCGAATACGTATCTTCAAACGACGCGCCGCCGTCGTCGCTGCGGAAGATCATCTGATGATCGAAGGTAAAAACGCCGGAGTAGCCATCGCCTACCATCTGCAGGTGGTCTCGGTCGAAGGCTTGCACCTTCCAAAAAACGTAGAGGTCCAAAAGACCGCCGACGCCCATTTCCGTCCAATTGCTGGCAAGGCCCGCGCCCGCGAACGAAACGCACACAAAAACGGCGATAACGAGGACCAACACTCGACGCATGGGGCTCCCTCCGATCGTAGGAGATTGCTTACATTCGCGCGCGCGCGCGGTCAATGGCGGTGTGGGAGAAAAGAGGAAAGAGGAAAGAGGTGGCAGCCGTCAGCGGTCAGCTCTCAGCTTCCCACCCTGGGAACGCCGATCTCCTGCTCGGCAAAGAAACGCGGCCGTCAATCCTGGGAACGCCGAGTTCCAGCTCGGCACGGAAACGCGGCCGTCAGCCGTCTGCGATGTTGCTTTGTCCGTTGCGGCGACCTTCCAGCCTTTCAGCCTTCCATCCTTCCATCCTTTTTTCGCTGCTTGACAGCGCTCGCGCGGAAACCGAAAACGGCTCCGCTCCTACACGAGGTTGCGCATGACCCTTTTCGCGGGCGCTGCCCAGGCCGACATCACGCCCCACGATCTTTCGCGCGCGTACCTCGCTGGCTTTGGACAAAATCGCCGCGCGACGCACGTGCTCGATCCGCTGCAAGTGCGTGTGCTGTATCTCAGGAAGGGGAACGAGGAGATCGCGATCGCATCGGTCGATCTCATCGGCCTCCTCGAACCGGACGCGCGAAGGATCCGGGAAGCGGTGCTCGACATCCCGGCCGCCCGGATCCTGCTCGCCAGCACGCACACCCACTCCGCGCCCGACACGTTGGGCTTGTGGGGGCCAACGGCGATCCCGGGCGTGCCGATGCGCTCGGGCGTCGATCCGGCGTACATGGCCGCCGTGCGCCGCGAAACGGCGCGAACGATCCGCCGGGCCAAACGCCGCGCACGGCCGGCCATCGCGCGTTTGGCGGTGGACGGCTCGGACAAGCGGGAACACACCTGGAATGTCCGCAACCGCGATCTGATGGACGACGAGATGGTCGTCTTGCGCCTGGATCGTGCCGATGGCGGCGGTACGATCGGCGTGCTGACGAATTTCGCGTCGCACCCCGAGGCGCTGTGGGACAAAAATACCGGCATTTCGTCGGATTTCGTCGCGCCGATGCACAAGGTCATCGAACGGCGCGTGGGCGGCCTGTCGGTGTTCGTCAACGGGGCGCTCGGCGGCATGGTCACCCCGGGCATCGAAATGGACGTACCGCTTGAGCCCCGCCTGGCGCTCTACCGGGAATACGGCGAGACCCTCGGTGAATTATCCGCGCGGGCGGCTGAACGCGCGGCCCCGATCGAGGGTCCCCAAATGACGATGCGCGAAGACATCTTCGATCTGCCCGTGGGAAGCGAATATCTGCGCTTTCTCGCCCATTACGGCCTTTTCGACCGCGAAGTCGGTGAAACGGTGCGGACGACCATTTCCGTGCTTCAGTTCGGCCCGCTGCGGCTTCTCGCCGCGCCGGGTGAGGTGCTACCCACGCTCGGTATCGCCTGGAAGCGACTTGCCGGCGGCCCCGCGATGCTGATCGGGCCGTGCAACGACGAATTGGGCTACCTGGTGCCCGACGAGTTTTTCGAGGATCCCGCCTATCGCTACGAACAAAACGTCGGCCCGGGGCGGGGGGCCGCCGAATTTCTCACGAACCGGTACGAGGCGCTCATTCGGACGCTGCCACCGCTTGACGAGGCCACCTACGCGGTGTAAACGGGAAAAGTCCATATAACCAAGATGCTTAGACGTTCTTTCTTAAAGTGCATTCTGAAGATCGCACCGGTGATCTTCGCGTTTTTTGCGATCGGTTGCGCGGCTGCGGGCATTCGCGCCGAACTTTCCGCCGCAACCGATCGCGTCGCGGAAGCCCGCCGCGTGCATGGCGACTATCTTGCGGTCGGCGAATACGAGGCTGCGCTCGCCTATCTGGATGCGGCGCGGCAGCAATATCGCCGGTCGGATTACGACCGGGCCCGCGAATACGCCCGCAAGGCGACCGAACGGGCGGATGCGGCGATCGGGATTGCATCGGCGGCGAATCATGATACAAATGCGCGCCGAAATTCGGGCGCGGAACCTGTGGAGTCCGACGAATGACGATGGGACGATCGAAAACCCTGATCCGGATTTGCACGATGACGGCGCTTGTGGCGCTGTTGGCCGGTTGCGGCGCGGCGAACTACCGCACCGAAATCGACACGCTGGAGAAGGAAATCGAGGTCCTTCGGCAGGCGGGTGCCGCGCGCTGCGCGCCCCGGGAATTGGCCGCCGCGGAGACGCACCTGGAGTTTGCCGGCGACGACGTGGCCACGAAGGCTTATCTTTCCGCGGACGATCACATCGTCGTCGTACGTGAAAACGTGGCCGCCGCGCGCGAGTTCATGTCGACGTGCGCAAAACTGGCCCGCGAGGGCGGCGCCATCCCGCAGCCGTGAGGCCTTGCGTTTTTCCTCGAATTTCCGCGCCCTTCCGTTAATTCTCCTTATCCTGACCCTTGCCGCCGACCCCGTCGTTTGCCCGCGCGGCGTTGACGCCGCCGATGTCGCCAACGAACCATCCGTCGAGACGCGGGACAAGGAAGAAGAAAGCCGGAGGAAAATCGCAAGCCTCCAGGCGATGATCCGCGAATTGTACGCCCGGGAAAATCCGGACCTGCCCACCATCGCCATGCACTACGAAAGCATCTTCGCCGTCGCTCCCCGGGACGACACCGGCAAGCTTGCGCTTTTCGAGGCGTTTGCGATCTACCGCCGCGCCGGCGACTCCAACGCCGCGCTCGGGGTTCTGCGCAAGATTTACGCCGCCTGGCGCTTTGACGCGGTCATGACCGACCCGACGGGTTTCGGCGAGCCCGTGAATATTCACGCGACAGCCGACATTGAGCAGGCGCGCGTATTTGCCGCGATGCTCCATCTGCCGATGGCGGCCGTGCAGCAGCTCAACGGCATACCGGCGAGGCACGGCAGCGTTCGCGTCGGTCTCAATGACGGTAAGTTGAGTTATTCCGGCCCGGTCGAGACGGTGGCGCGATTTGTCGCGGCGGACGCCGAGATCGAGGCGCATCGCCACAACAAGGCGATCGAGGTCTTGCGCGAGGTGGCGGACAAAAACGGAACGGACGCGAAAATCCACTGGGGCTCCGGAGTATTCGACGTGGAGTGGATCCTCGTCACGCATCTCCGGCGCGCCATCCTCGAGATGCCCGCAAGCATCCAGAAACGGCTGCTCGAGGTGGACGAGATGCGCAAGCTGATCGAAAGCGAGCCCGCGCGGGCTGAGATGGCGTTTTTGCGTTACGCGGTCTTCGAGCAACGCCTGCGCGAAACCCCGATGGCCGGCGATGCCGCCCAGGCCGATGAAGTCCTGCGCGAAATCGTCGAGAAGCATCTCGCCCTGGTTTATCCGACACCCGCCGGCCGGGTCGCGGCGGGTCCGCGCGCGGTCGAGGAGGCGGTGCGCCTTTATACGGAACTTTCTCCACAACCCGCGCGCGCGTTGCAGATTCTGGAGGAATTCGAGCAAAAGGCGCGCGAGGCCGAGCCGCGTGGCGCGACGGAGGCGTACGCCCGGTTTCACCGCGCGCGCGTCTATCTGAAGGAGAAAAACCCGCGTCAGGCGCTCGCACTTCTGGACGGATTCGGCGATACGTACGCGGGCATCGTCGTTTATCCTGAAAACGAATCCGGAAAGACGATGCTTTTCGAGGTGGCGCGCCGCGTCTCCGACACGGCGCGCGAAGAGCTCCGGCAACAAGGGCAATAGCGAGAAAGAGGATCGAGGATTGATCCCGTCGATGAAGGGAACGGCACACCCGTGATCCTGAAAAGTCCGAATTGCGGTACGGATTTGCGCGTCGTCGAGCCGGGAGATGTCGCGTGCCCGGGCTGCGGCGAGCGCATCGAGGTCGGCGCCAGGAATTTCGCGTGGGACGCGGGGCCGTCGCTTGACGATTCGCGGCCCGGCGCGCCTGGTGACAAAGCTCCGGCCGACAACGTCCCGACGGCGGCGCGGATCGATGAGACGCCGCCGGCGCTCGGCGCCACGCTGCCGGTCTGCGAGGTGTGCGGGAAACGGCCGGCGACGCGCGCGTGCGCCTCGTGCGGGCGCGTTG
>JAIOHV010000017.1 GCA_019912885.1 bacterium | reverse complement strand
CATCCTCGACCCGACGCGCATGGGATCGGCGGCGTCGCTCGCGGGCAACGTGTTCGAGAAGCACGGCGTCAAGGACTCCATCCCCGCCGAGTGGCACGAGCGCGCGGCCAAGGCGTGGGAGTTCTATCTCGAGGAACCCATTGTCTCGAACGCGATCAACTCGTGGCGCGTCTTCGCCCTGGGCGACGAGGTCGGCGCATCGAGCGAGGACGAGGGAACACAGGACCAGGCGCGGGATCTGTTCTACCGCCTCGAACTGAACAACTTCGTGAGGGACATGATCCTCCAGCTGCTCGTGAAGGGCGACTGCACCGGGTATCTCAAACGAACCGCCGAGGGCGACGACCTGGACAAAGTCGTGTGCGTCAATCCGATCAGCGTGAAGCTCAAGTTCGTGGGCGGCGTGCTGACCGAGGCGCGGCAGCGGCGACAGCTGGCCGACGGCACGTTCGATACTGCTGACGACGGCGTGTCGCTCGCCCTCGACCAGATGCTGCACCTCAAATGGAACGCGCCGGAATTTTCCCCGCGCGGCAACAGCATCGTGCTTCCCGCGTTCGAGTCCATCGAACTGCTGCGGGATTTCCGCAAAGCCGAGCGCGCCATCGCCCTGCGCTGGACCACGCCGCTGCGCTTTATCCAGGTGGGCGGGCAGTTCGGCGACAAGGTCATCATGCCGAGTCAGAAGATGCTGGAGACGGTTCGCAACGAGATCGACAAGATGGATCTGAAAAGCGGCCTCGTCGTCCCGTTCTACGTGAAGGCGGAAACCTACGGAACCGAGGGGCACGTGCTCAACACCGAGACAAAGATCAAGGAGGTGAAGGAGGACATCCTCGTGGCGCTCGGCATGGCGCGGTCCATCATCACCGGCGACGGCCCGAATTTCGCCACGGCCTCGGTCTCGATGCAGAAAATGGTGATCATGCTCAAGGAAATCAAACAGGCCGCGCGGCGGATTCTGGATTGGGTTTTCTACGAGTGGATGGAACTCAAGGGCATCGACGCCGACGTCGATTACGAGTTCTCGGACATGGACCTCACGAGCGAGGTGGACCAGAAGCGGTTGTTGATTGATTTGTACGACCGCAACCTCATTTCCAAGAACACCCTGCAGTCGAAAATGGATTTGAACCCCGATGTCGAGTCGGCCAACCGCACGAAAGAGCAGCGCCTGGTCGACATGAACTGGGACATCAAGGATGTCACGGCGCTCGTGCAGCTGGCGATCATGAGTCCCGCGTCGGCGCGCAAACTGCTGGGATTGGAAGAAGCCGCCGAGGAGAAATCAATTCAGCAGGACGAGCAACAGGCGGTCCAGGCCATGTACGCTGACGCGGCGGCCAAGACCCGCGCATCGGGCGAGACCTGCAGCGAGTGCCTGCACTTCGACGAAGAGGCGAATCACTGCCGCGTGCTGGAGCGCGAGGCGTCTCTATTCGATCCGGCGTGCCGGTTCCATCGTAACGCGGCGGTCTAAATGCTGGCCGTCGCCCTCGACCAGGCCGAGCGAATCCAAAATAGCGTTGCGGCTTCGTTCGCGGCCCGCGATCTGTACACGGAGCAGCAGGTCGCGGCGCTCGTCGGGTCGTTACGCGAGGCCGAGAAGCGGGTCAAGGCGGATTTGCTCCGGTATGCCGATCTGGGCGCGCTCACACCCGGGCAGAAGATCAACCAGATCCGGCTCGCCGCGCTCACCGATCGGCTCGACGGCACGATCAAGGGTCTGAAGGCCGAGCATACGCTCGCGCTGAAAGTAGCCGCGAAGGAATCCCACCTCGAGGGCATGTCGCAGGGCGCGATGGAACTCAAGGTCCACGGCCTGCCGGGGTATGACGCGCTCACCGACGAATCCGCGAAGCGACTGGCGAAGGACGCCTTCTCGCTCATGGACAAAAGCGCGCTCGATTTCCTCGTGCGCTTCGATGTCCAACTTGCCGGGCAGGTCTCCACGGATCTGCTGACCGGTATCAAGAACTCGCTGACGGTCGGGATCGCGGCGGGCCTCTCCATCCCCAACATCGCCAAGAACATCGGTTCGGTGATCCTGGACAAGGAAGCGTTCAAGCAGGCGGGCAAGACCGTTTTCGCTACGGCGCAGCAGCGTATCGAACTGATCGCCCGGACGGAAATCCTGCGGGCCCACAACCAGGGGCGGCTCAAGTTTTACGACACCGTGGGCGTGCGCGAGGTTCGGTGGATGGTCGCGCATGACGAACGCCTCTGTCCGATTTGCTCGGAACTCGATGGAAAAGTCTTTCCCGTCGACAAGATGCCGCCGATTCCACGTCACCCGGCCTGCAGATGTTGTGTATCGGCAATGCCCCTGCGGGTGTGCAGCACCGACTCATTGAAACTGACTGCGATGGCCGGTCCCGCCGATTCCCAGGGGTCGTGCCTCATGTCGCCGACGCAGGTGCATGACGCCTCGGTCGCGCAGAAGGTCGAGCAGGCGCAGGTCAACAAGGCGGTCAAGCAGGGCCAATACGAAACGCTCGGTATCAAGCCGCTGCAGGAAGAGTGCAAAAAGCGCGGCATTTCGATCTACCGGACCAAGGCCGACTTCATCAAGCTGCTGGGACAGCAGAATACATCCATCGATTATTCGACCTGGGCGACCAAGGACATCATGGCCGAGGTTGCCAAGCAGGGCATCGGCAAAACCTGCACGAAGGACGACCTGATAGCGATTCTCAAGCAGTTCGACTCGGCGCACGCGGCGATTATCCAAGAGGCGGCCGCGCTTCCGGATTTCTCGTCGATGACCGTGCAGCAACTTCAGGACGAAGCGAAGAAGCATGGCATCTCCATCGCCAAGACGAAATCGCAGTTCATCGCGGAACTGGAGAAGCTCGAACCCAATCCCGCGAAGCCGCACTTCATGCTCAAGGGCCAGGAACTCGAAGCCAAGATCAAGCAGTTCGGGATCGGCAAGCTCAAGCCCAAGGAGATGCTGGTTTCCGATCTGCAAAAAGCCCTCTCCATCGACAAAAAGGCGGTGCAGGCGGTCGAGGAAGCGGCCAAGCACAAAACGGAACTGGTCCAGGCCATCGACGCGGTCGTGATGCCCGACGATCCGGCGCAGTTTCAGACGTTCCTCGATTCGGCGAAGAAGGCGGCGCAGGCCTACACCCAGCACGCGGATTTTATCGCCGCCGGTGAGGTGGGTTCGCTCTCGGAATCCCTCGCGCAAAAAGTCACGGCCTGGGAAACGAAGGTCAAGAATATGTCGCTGGACGATCTGAAGAAGCTCGCCCAGCAGACCAAGCTCAAGCATTACCAGTGGCACACAAAAGACGAACTGGTCGCGCGGTTCTCGATGTTCGACGATGCGCAACTGGCGAAAGTCGATGCCTCGGTTGAAGCGAAATGGGCGAAGTGGGCCGAGAAGCATGGCGGCAAAAAGGCAAAGACGCCGACGTCGGAAGTCGCGCCGGAAAAGCCGAAACCGGCCCCGGCCCAGAAGCCCGCTGCACAACCGCCGAAGCCGGTGGAGATCCCGGAGACGCCGCTCCCACCGAAGGACCCGACGAAGCTTGTTCCCGCCGACGAGCACTTCCGAGATGTGGATGCGCGGTGGGAACAGATCAACGCGAAGAAGCCGTTCAAGAATCGCCGCGAAGTGAGAAACGAACTCGGCGGCGCGCATCGCAAGTTCATTTACGACGACGACCAGGGGAACAAATGGCTCTTCAAACCGATCTCTGAGGATTTCCGCGCCCACGGCGACGAGGTCGCCTATCGCATCGGCCGCCTGGTCGATCCGGACGCGGTCGAGGTCCGGCTGATCGAACTGGACGGCGAGACCGGCTCGATCCAGCGGATGGTGCCGAAACTCAAGGCGCAGAAGGACTTCAAGGGTATCGACCCGAAGGACCTGCTGCCCGCAGAAGTGGAGCAGGTTCAGCGCGAGCACGTGATCGACTGGCTGATCTCAAATCACGATGGCCACTGGGAGAACTTCCTGCGCGGAACGGACGGCCATCTCTACGGGATCGACAAGGGGCAGTTGTACAAGTTCCTGGGCGACGACGCGCTCGACATCGCGTACCATCCGAACGCCGCCCACGGCGCTTCCGAACCGTATTACAACACGGTCATGCGCGCCTTTTCGGAAAAGCGCGTCGACATGAACCTGCAGGCGACGCTCACCTACATCGAGCGCGTCGAGGCGATTCCCGACGACCAGTTCCTCGATCTGCTGACTCCGTATGCGGAGCGGCGATTCTCACAGAAGGCCAAGCAAAATGTTTTTTACAATATGGCGCTCGACCGCAAGCATAATGTCCGGCGCGACTTCGAGACGTTTTACGACAAGCTCGCCAAGAAGCGCGGGCTGCCGGGTTTCTCGTTCGACGCGAAGGCCGCGAAAAAGGGTGTGGCGCGCCTCGGCCAATTCGAAGAACGGATGGTCCAGGACGCGGCCGAGGCGGGTTGGCAGGGCAAATCCATCCCCATCGACGTGGACCAGATCGAGGACCAGAACGCGCTCGTCTTCCAGCAGACGGTGAAGAAGGGATCGAAGGTCACCGGCAAGCAGACCGTCGTGCAGATCAAGGTGCGGCCCGAGCACGAGGACAAAATCCTCGAGGCCATCGGCAAAGCGGGGCCGCCGGGCAAGAAAACGATTCTGCCGCAGATCGGGGCGCCGCTGCCGGAAGATGAATTCTACGATGACATCCTGGCCGCCGTGAAAAGCGCCAACCACCACATGGGCGACAAGGTTTTCAGCGATCAAAAGATTGAGAAGGCCATGTCGCACTGGGAGCGCCTGGTGATGCAAGCGGCGCAGAGCGATCCGGAAGTGGCGAAGATGGCCGAGCAATATCTGGATGCTCTACGCGAGATGCAAAAGACGGTTGAAGCCGTGAAGAGCGGAAAGGCGGGCGTCTCGAAGCTTCCCAAGTTCACGCAATACGTCAGGCGCACCCTGCCGGAACGGGCGACGGTTCCGAACATCCCGAAGCCCAAGGACATGGTCGTTCGCAAGGGCAAGGTGCTGATGCAGAAGCGCACCAATACGGCGGGCGAGATCATCACCGACGGAACAGAGCGCGATCTGTCGGCGGTCTTTGGGCGGTCGATGGTCGACGGCACGCAGTTCGAGATCGAATTCGAGGACGGCGTCACGGCGGTCTATCGCCCATGGGCGGGCAATGGCGACATTTTCGCGGCGGCGGGGGAACTGGAGGTGCGCGTCGATGGGGCTTGTGCCCCGGGCGTCGTGGAAAAAGCCCTTGAGAAGATCGAGCGGTTGGGCCTCAATGCGGCCCCGGCGGCCATCGAGGACGCCGAGATCATGTACTTGCAGAAGCAGGCCTACATCCAGAGCATCGACAACTCGCCGCGCTTCAAGAAGGTGCTGACCTCGATGAAAAACAAAACGAAGCAGGAGCAGGTGCGGGCCATGCGCGATTTCTGGAGCACGGAACTG
>JAIOHV010000016.1 GCA_019912885.1 bacterium | reverse complement strand
GTCATCGGCCATGGGCGTGTACTCCTCTTCGGTTGAAAGCGATTCTTATCCGAGCACCCGGATAAACTCCTCGATCGTGGTGACGCCCTCGCGGACCTTGGCGAGGCCCGAATCGCGCAGGGTTCTCATCCCCTGCTGCAGCGCCTGCTTGCGCAAGGCTTCCTCGGAGGCGCCGGACATGACAAGGCTGCGAAGCTCCGGCGTGACGCCGAAGATCTCGAAGATGCCCGTGCGCCCGCGGTAGCCGGTGTGCAGGCAGGCCTCGCAGCCCGCGCCGCGCGACGCGGTGAACGACTTGGCCTCGGATTCCGAGAGCCCGAGCATCTCGCGCGTCGCCTCGTCGATTTTCTCTTCCTTGCGGCAGTCCGGGCAGATCATGCGCACGAGGCGCTGCGCAATCGAACCGACCAGCGCGTTCGCGATGAGGAAGCGGTTGATCTGGAAGTTCGCAAGCGTGGTGACCGAGCCGACCGCGTCATTGGCGTGCAGCGTGGAGAACACCAGCATGCCGGTCATGCCCGCGCGGATGGCGATGCGCGCGGTTTCCTCGTCGCGGATTTCGCCGACCAGGATGACGTTCGGGTCTTGGCGCAATATCGCGCGCAGGCCGTGGACGAAATCGAAATTGACGCGGTAGTTGACCTCGATCTGGTTGGCGCCCGCGATGATGTATTCGATCGGATCCTCGATCGTCATCACGTTGACCTTGTTCTTGTCGATCTTCGAAATGCACGAATAAAGCGTGGTGGTCTTGCCGCTTCCGACCGGGCCGGTCGCCAGCACGATGCCGTGCGGCTTGGCGATGAAGCCGTGGATGAGCTTGACCTCCTCGGGCGAGATCCCCAGGTCCTCGATGGTCGTGAAGACGCGCCCGCCCTCGGCCAGGCGGATCTCCATGCGCTCGCCGAAGTTCGTCGGCACCGTGGAGATGCGCATGTCGTACTCCGCCGCGCGGGCGGAAAAGCGGAAATGGCCGTCCTGAGGCAGGCGGCGCTCGGTGATGTCCATGTCGGCGAGGATCTTGATGCGCGAGACGATCTCGCGGCCGATGGCATGATCGACGCGCCCGACCTCGTAGAGGAATCCGTCCACGCGGTAGCGGATGTTCATCCCCTCGCGCCGGGGCTCGATGTGGATGTCGGTCGCGCGCGAGGCGACGGCGCGTTGGACGAGCTCCGCGACGAGGTCCACGGTGGATGTCGCCGCGAAATTGATCGGACGATCCAGGCGCAGGCCGTGGGCCGGCGCCGGGCGCGTGTCCACGGGTGTTTGCATCGCCTCCTCCTTGCGTTTTCGGTAGACCTCCCGGCGGTGCTCGAATTCTCCGGGCGGGCAGAGTTGTTGATAGACCTTCCGCCCCACCAGGTCTGTAAGCCGGTCGAGGACCGGCTCCGGTATCGGGCGCGGCGAAACGACCCAAAGGATCTTGCGCTCGGCGCGGGCCGCCATGAGGTCGTATTGGTCCTCGATTGCGTCGGGCACGGCCCGCAGGTCGCGCACCTCAAGCTCAAACTGGATCATTTCGACGAACGGGATGCCCAGAAATCGGCCGAGCTCGGAATAAATGCGGGCGGCGGGCAGGATATTCTCCGCCGCAACGATGGCCTCGAGGCGCCGGCCCTCCTCGGACTCGACGCGCAAAAGGCGCGTCAGGTCGTCGTACGACAGCAGCTTTCGCTCCATCAGGTATTCGGCGAACGTGCCCTTTTGCGGATGCGAAAGCGGAAACCCGTCGGCCTTGCGGAGAAAATCCACAAACGGATCCGCGTCGACGGCGCCCTTTTCCAGAAGCGTGCGCAAACGCGCGGCGGCCGAGCCGTCAGGCTCGGTGTCGCCGATCAGGCCGGCGGCGGTCAGGCGCGCGATCAGGCGCGCGGCGGCCTCGTCGCCGGCCAGAAAGCGCACGATCGCGCCTTCTTTGATCCAACGCAGGCGCGATGCAAGAAGTTTGACGAATTCGTCGAAATCGGGAGCGGTCGCCCGGTCGCGCTTTCGCGCGCCCCTGCGCTTTGCTCCGATGCTGGTCCCGGTCTGCGTCAATCGATTCTCCTCAGCGGTCGCGGCGCATGGCCGCTAGGGCGCCCACGGCCGGCCCGGGGCGGCGAATTGTTTTCTGCGAATGCGGAGCCTGTTTTTTTGCTGAACGCCCATGAAACACGAGATTGCCTCGGGATTCAAGGGGGGCGATGGAAGAAAATCGGCGAATACCCGCGCAACCCTTAGGGTTTTTTTTCCGGCCGGCGATCGTCGGCGCGGGCGCGGCGCATCATTTTCCGCGAAAAAAATGCGAGAGAGGGGATTCGAACCCCTACACCTTGCGGTACTGGATCCTAAGTCCAGCGCGTCTGCCAGGTTCCGCCACTCTCGCGACGATCGATGGGAATCCGCGGGCCGGCGGCCGGCGGGCGGCTAGGAGCTGCTCTTTGTCCGGGCCGCGGCCTGTTTTTTGGCCTTGGTCCACGCGCGCGTCACGCGCTTCATCTTGTGGACGCGGCGCTGAAGGATCTTCGCGCGCTTTTCGTCCCCGGCCTTTTTCGCGGCCTCGTGCAGGGCGGCGGTTTCGCGAATGCGCTTGCGCAGCTCCGGGTCTTTCGCCGGGCCGGCGGCGGCGGCGTCTTTTTCCTGTTCGGTCATGTCGTACCCCCTCAGGTTTGGATGGACATCATTTTCGCGCGGGGCGGTGCGCGTCAAGCGGTCGCGTTGAGCGGGAGCGCCGAACGCCGGTCCGGCATGACGAATATTGCCGGGGCGGGCTCGACCGCGCACTTCGGCCCCGCTCGGCGCGGGACCTTCGTTTGCGGCTCTGACGGCGCGGGACCTTCGTTTGCGGTTCTGACGGAGAGGGATCTGAACCGTAGCGACGCGCGAAAAGTCGCCTTTACGGCGCCGCGGGCGGGAAGAGTGTTTTCAGGCGCAGGATTCGCCGGATCGCCGTCGAATCGGCTTCGCAGAAGACCGACAGGCCGCCCTGGCGCTCCGCGGCGCCGACCTGACCGGTCAGCGTGAGGGCATAGGAGAGTGGTCCGTTGCCGCACCCGCTCGCGGGATTCGCCGGGCCGGTGAAATCGAGGGTGTGGATCTCAAAGTTCGCCTCCGGGAAACGCAGGACCTCGCCGTGCCCCTGCAAGACGACGCCGTCGGCGACGTAATCGTTACCGAGCCCTTCCCCGGCGACGAACGTGCCGTACAGGCGGTCGCCCGTCTGTTCCATGATGAGCCGCGCCGTGTTGCGATATTCCAGCGCGACGTTCAGATCGAAGGTCCGCGCCGGCGGGATGTCGGTGTCGTCGTCATTTCCCGCGTCGTCGTCGGAATCGTCGTCCTCGGCGGTGTCGTCGTCGTCATCCGCGTCGTCGTCGGTGGCGTCGTCATCGAGCGTGTCGTCGTCCGGTGTGCCGGCGCCGTCATCGTCATCGTCACCGCATCCACATCCGCCACAGCCCGCGGAGGCGAGCATCGAGACGATCAGCGCGAAAAAAAACCAAGGGAGGGAGCGGTCGCGCATCGAAGTCCTCATCGGAAAAGCGTGGGGTTCACGTTGAGCGCGTTGGCGAAGGCGAGCGCCTGATCGAGCTCGCCCTCGATGACGTAGAATCGCCATGTGAACGCGGAGTTCGGGGTCAACGTGTCATCGCGGAAACGCACGTTGCCCGAATCGGGTTTGACGAACGCGGCGATGTGCACGAGCGCCATGTCCTTCACCAGGAACACGCCGTCGGACAGGTTGATGAGCCCGTTGGCGAGCGCCATCGGCCAGTCCTCGTACACGAACTGGCTTCGCTCATAAACGACCGGTTCCTCGTCGGTAAGTGCGGGCGTGAAGATCACCTCATCCGCGTCGCCGGGGAAGATGACGCGAAGCGAGCGCCCGTCGTTGTCCGCGGCGTGCACGTCGAAACGCCAGATTTTCGGATCGCCGAACGCGATGAGGCGCCATTCGCCTGTCGCCTCGCGCTGCTGCGAGGTGATCTCGACATCGAACGGCCCGGCGGGCTCGACCGGGGGATCGGGCGGCACGAGATCCTCCGCCATGACGGTTTCGTTGACCGTGTTGATGGAGACGAGATCGTCGGGGTCGTACCCGAGCGCGTCCTTGGCACGCACGATCAGCCTTCGAGCGCGGCGGGCGACCTCGGCGGCGCGGCTGATGGCGTAACCGACCTCGCCCTGGTAGGGGTTGATGCCGGTGCCGTCCGTGACCATCGCCAGCGACAACAGGCGCCACAGCTCGCGGATCTCATCGTCGGCGTCGAGTCCGGCGGCGCCGGCGGCGGTTTGAGCCGCGCGCAGCTCGCGGTAGGCGATCTCGCAGAGCGTGCGCACGTGGTTGTCGCGCTCGTGCGCGCGCCAAAGCCCCGCGCCGCCGAGCCATCGCCACACGCCGTTGGTGGATGACGGCTGCCACGTGCCGTCGAAAAGATCGGGTGGCGTTTCGGGCTGGATGCCGAGATCCCTGGCCGCGTCGACGTATTCCTTCACCGTGGCGATGTCCCAGCCGTCGGCCTCGAGATTTTCGAGCGTTGTCTCGTACTCCTCCACGCATTTCGGATAGTGATTGAAGATCGGTGGGAAGTATGGATCGAGATCGCAGGTCGCGAGCAGCTCGCCGTCGCCAAGGAAGGTCCACTCAAGGCGCAATTCGCCGGCGTTGTAGTTGACACCCTTGGCGCCGACCACGACGTCGATGCCGTCGAGGTCGTAGTAGGGATGCGCGTCGAACTCGCCGTGCTGGTAGATCCAGAGATTCTTCGGCCAGACGAGCGTTTCGTAACCATATTCCAGCATGCGCTCGGCCATGCCGGTCCCAGCCTGCCCCTCCTGACAGAACACGGTGGTCGAAAGCGGGATGCCGTGTTTTTCGAAGGTTTCGCGGGTGAGATCGGCGGAGGCTTCCCACGCGGGCGCCGGGTAACCGATGAAGAGCTGGTCGGAGTAATGGAAGCTGACCACCGAGGCCTGGCCCCGCTCCGCGAGCGCGCGCAGCTTGTTCAGCACGATCGGGTGGCGTTCGGCGAGGACGTCCAGGAAATACGCCTGCATCTCCAGGTCCACGCCCCAACCCGGGTGGCGCAGATAAAGATCGAGCACGGGTTCGAAGCTTTCGAGGATGATTTCGTCCTCGATCTCGTCGTGATCAAGCTCCCAGCCGGGGAAGATCTCGTGCAGGTCGAGCGGCAAGAAGCCATCGAGCCCACCCGCGACGTACTGCACGTTGAAGTGAAAAACGGCGGTCGCGAATTTGCCGGCCGCCGTCGCGCGGTCCGCAAAACCGAAAACAAGCACCGCGGCGAATGCAAACACCGCGGCGCGGCCGATTCGCGGCCGTTCGTCGTCCCCCCTCGTCGCGTCAATTCGTCGGAGCATGGCGTACACCCGTGCATCGCGCGGCGCCGGTGCGGCCGGCGAGCGCGAGCGAATCGAGAAACCGTTCGGCGAGATCGTCGCCGAGCGTATCGTGCAGATCATGATGCTTCACGACAAGCACTTCGGTCGTCGCCGCGTCGGCGAAGGGCTGAAAGCCGATCGACGCCTCATTGAGCGGGTCGTCGCCGGCGAGGTTGACATTGCCGAAGATCGGCGAGGCGTCAATGCCGACGACCGCCTGCCCGGCGGATTCCGGCGTCACCGGCGCGACGTCCGGGTTCGGGCCGCAGTCCAAAAATTCGTACGCGTCGCGAACGGTAACGGTCAGGAAAAGGTGTTCCTCGTCCTTGTCCGCGTCCACGAGGATCGTGAAGGCGTTGCCGAAAACGTCATCATCCCCGTGTTTTGGGGTGTCCGGCGAAAGGTTGAACTCGATCATGCCGTACCGGCCGGCGGGAACGCCGCCGGCCGTGATGAACACCGACGGCTCCGCGGCCTTGGTCAGTTCGACGTAAAAATCGTTGACCGGAGGCGACACGTGTTCGTCGCCGGCCTCGCCCGCGTCGCCGTCGTGCGTCTCGCCGGCGTGCTTGGCGATATCCGCGCGCCACGCCACGACATCGGTCAGATGAACGTAGACGTGATCCCACACGAGCCGCCAGCCATCTTTTGACGTGATTTCGCCGCGCAACTCGGCGCCGCCGTCGATCACGAAGTCAAGATCGCCCGAACCCGCGCCGTCGTCGCCGGTGTCGTCGTCGCCGCCCGACGCGTCATCGTCCCCGCCTTCGGCGGGATCATCGTCATCGTCGTCATCACCGCACGAGACGGATGCAACGAAGGCGGCGGCGATGAGGATCGCCGCCGCCGCATAAAATCGAATGGTCACACCCAAGGCTCCCCAATCGTTTCCGTAACCGGAAACGTCAGCATCCGCAGCAGTTGCCGCCGTTGTCGTCGTCATCGTCGCCGCCGCGCGGCCCGTCGTCGGCGGCCGTATCGTCGTCGGCGGCCGTATCGTCGTCGTCGCCAAAAGCGTCGTCGTCGGATGCGTCGTCGTCCGAATCGTCATCGTTCATGTCGTCGTCTTCGAAGGCATCGTCATCGGAACCCGTGTCGTCGTCATCGAAGGCATCGTCATCAGAACCCGTGTCATCGTCACCCGTGTCATCGTCCGCGGTGTCGTCGTCCATGTCGTCATCATCGCCGCCGCCGGTTGTCGTCGTGGTGCCGCCGCCGGTGGTCGTCGTGGTCGAAGCTCCCGTCGTTGTCGTCGAACCGCCGGTCGAAGTTGTCGTGCCGCCCGTTGACGTGGTCGTGCCGCCCGTTGAGGTGGTCGTCAACGTTGACGTGGTCGTGGTGCCGAGCGTCGTTGTTGTCGTCGGCTGCGTCGTTGTTGTCGTCGTGGTCGTTGTCGTCGTCGACGTGGTGGTGGATGTGGTTGTGGTTGTCGTCGTGGTCGTGGTCGTCGTCGTCGTCGTTGTGGTTGTGGTGGTCGTTGTCGTTGTCGTTGTGGTGGTTGTGGTCGTCGTGTTGCCCTGCACAACCACGTTGTCGATCCCCCAGAACGAGAGCAGGTCGTCGTTCGTCAGCGACGTGAAGTACCAGGTGATCTGGATGTTGGGGTTGTCGTCCGCCCATTCGGGCGTACCGAGCACCAGGGGCTCGTTCTCGGCATAGGAGGCGCTGAACGTCACCAGCGTCTCGGTATCGGCGGTGACGATATCATCGATGATCACGACGCCGGTCGGCGCGCCGGTGACCAAAAACGGGTCGAAGATCATGTCGAAAACGAGCTCGACGTCGAAGAAGTCCGTCGTGTCGATCGTCATGGAGACCAGTTCGGTATCGACGACCGTGAGCGAACCGATCGCCTTGTCGACCTGCATGAAGTCGCTCGCGAAAAAGGACTGGTCGATGTAAGAGGGCGGACTCCCGGTGTTCAGAAACCAGACCTCGGCGCCGCCCGCGCCGTTGTTGACGACGACCCAGCCGGACGGGAATCCGGAATTGAAGTCCTCCTCGAAAATCGTCGTTTGCGACCAGGCGGGCGCAGCGGCAAGAACACCCACCAGGCAAAACAGAATCGCGGCGTACTTTCTGCTCATCATGGGTCCCTCCGATCCTTCGATACATTAAAAACGCAGGCTGATACCTATAATCGATTTTGACGCGCGCGTCATTCTCCTGGCCGCGGAAAAGTGAGCCGATTGACGGCGGAACTTTTCCATGCCGAACCGCTGTGCTAATTTCGCCTCGGCGCGCCGCGCCATTTTCATTCCCTTGCGAATGCGCCCCAAGGAGCCCTGCGTGTCCCGCCGCGAACTGGTTTCTCTTGGTCTGACCGGCCCGGCCCACATCAATCCGACCTCCGCGGAGCTTTACGAGCACGCGATCCGCCGGAGCGAGGGGCGGATCGCCCACGAAGGGCCGCTGGTCACCGTGACCGGCTCTCACACGGGGCGAGCGCCCCGGGACCGGTTCATCGTGGACGAATCGACGACGCGTGACCGCATCGACTGGGGAGACGTCAACCGGTCGATCGCCGCGGAAAAATTCGATCGCCTGCGCGAGCGCATGATCGCCTGGCTTTCCGCGCGCGAGGTCTTTGTGCAGGAGCGCGCCGCCGGTGCGCACCCGAGGCACCGCCGCGGCATCCGCGTCGTCACGGAATTCGCGTGGCATAGCCTTTTCGCGCGCAACATGTTTTTGCCGTGGGACGAAGAAGACGGCGAATTTTCTCCGGACTACACCATCCTTTGCGCGCCCGGCTTCACGGCCGATCCCGCGACCGACGGCACGAATTCGGGCACCTTCGTCATCCTGAACTTCGCGAGGCGCATGGTGCTCATCGGCGGAACAAGCTACGCCGGCGAGATCAAAAAGAGCGTCTTCACGCTGCTCAACTTCCTTTTGCCCGACGAGGACGTCATGCCGATGCATTGCTCGGCGAACCTCGGAGCGGATGGCACGTCGGCGCTGTTTTTCGGCCTGTCGGGCACGGGCAAGACGACGCTGTCGGCGGATCCGAAACGCGTGCTGATCGGCGACGACGAGCACGGCTGGGCGCCCGACGGCATCTTCAATTTCGAAAACGGGTGCTACGCGAAGGTTATCCGCCTGTCCGCCGAGGGCGAACCGGAAATCTTTGCCACGACGCAGCGCTTCGGCACGATCCTCGAAAACGTGGTGATGGATCCCGAAACGCGGCGGCTCGACCTGGACGACGATTCGCTGACCGAAAACACGCGGGGTTCTTACCCGCTGACGCACATCCCCAACGCGCGGCCCGGCGGCGTGTATCCGCATCCGAAGAGCCTTATCATGCTGACGTGCGACGCCTTCGGCGTCCTGCCGCCGATCGCGCGACTCGATACGAACGAGGCGATGTACCACTTCCTTTCCGGTTACACGGCCAAGGTCGCGGGTACGGAAAAGGGGCTTGGCAACGAACCGTCCGCGACGTTTTCCACGTGTTTCGGCGCGCCGTTCATGGTGTGGCCGCCGACGCGCTACGCCGGGTTGCTTGAGCAGTACGTCGAGAAGCACAAGACCGCGTGCTGGCTCGTCAACACCGGCTGGACCGGCGGCCCGTACGGTGTCGGCAAGCGCATCTCGCTTCGCCATACGCGCGCGATCGTCTCGGCGATCGTCGGCGGCGCGCTTACCGGCGCGAAGGTGGAGCGCGACGCGGTCTTCGGACTCGCCGTTCCGCTCGAGATCCCCGGCGTACCCAACGAATTGCTCGACGCGCGTAGCACCTGGCCGGATATTTCGGCCTACGACCGCAAGGCCGCCGAGTTGGCCGAGCTGTTTCGCAAGAACTTCGCGCGCTTCACCGGCCCGGTCGCGGACCGCTACCGCCCGTTCGGCCCGCACGATTGAGGCGCGAGGCGAAACAGCCGGGAAGCGGCTCTTGTCATTCCGGCCCTTGTCATTCCGGCCCTCGTCATTCTGAGCGAAGCGAAGAACCTCCGTTCGTGCCGGCACGGGGCGAGACCCTTCGCTTCGCTCAGGGTGACAACGCCGCAACCCATTTGCCATGCCGACGAATTTGAATAACCCCGCCGAAAACGACACCATTGCCGCCATCGCGATCGACAACGACACCATCGCCGCCATCGCGACCGCGCCGGGCATGGCGGGCGTCGCCGTGCTGCGCGTCTCCGGACCTGCCTCGTTTGATATCGCCCGCCGCGTCTTCCGGCCGCGCGCCGGGGACGCCGCAACCTGGCCGGCGCGCCGCATGATCCTTGGCGATTTCGTCGATGCCGCCGGGCTCGCGGCCGACAGCGGATTTCTCGTCTGTTTTCCGGGCCCGCATTCGTACACGGGCGAAGATGTCGTCGAACTGCACACGCACGGCGGGCTCGCGGCGCCGGCCGCGGTGCTGCGTCTTGTGCTCGACGCCGGAGCGCGGCTGGCCGAACCGGGCGAGTTCACGCGGCGCGCGGTCGTCCTCGGGCGCATCGACCTCACCGAGGCGGAGGCCGTGCTCGATGTGATCCACGCCCGCTCGGAGGCGGCGCTGCGCGCGGCGCGATCTCGCATGAACGGCGCGCTCTCCGGGCGCGTGCGCACAATCCGCGAGCGGCTCATCAAGGGCAAGGCGCTCATCGAAGCCGAGATCGATTTCGAGGAATCCGACATCGGCGACCTGGACCGCGAGGCGCCCGCGCGTCTGGCCGGGGAGGTCGCCCGCGATCTGGCGGACCTCGCCGCGACGCACCGCAAGGGGCGCATCTATCGCGACGGCGCCACGGCCGTCATCGCGGGCCGGCCAAACGTGGGCAAGAGCAGTCTTCTGAACGCGCTTGTCGGTCGCGCACGGGCGATCGTCGCCGAAACGCCGGGCACCACGCGGGATGCCGTGGAGGCGGAGGCCGTGCTCGACGGCGTGGTCTTTCGCCTGGTCGATACGGCGGGCCTGCGCGGGGAAGCCGATGCGATCGAGACGGCGGGCATGGCGATGACGCGCGAGCGGCTCGCCGAGGCGGATGTCGTTGTGTTCGTTTTCGACGCGTCCGAGGGATACACCGGCGAGGACGCGGCGCTCGAGGCGCAAATCCCGCCCGTGCCGGTCGTGCGCGTGGGCAATAAAATCGATTTGGCCGAATGGGGATCGGTAGCGCATTCGGCGGTACACGGAGAGCACGGGGAAGACACGGAGGACACGGAGGAAAAAAGGCAACACACCCGCGACGATTCGAGCCGCGACGATCGGCTCCGTGACGGTCAGAGCCGCGACGATCGGCTCGTGACGGTCAGAGCCGCGACCGTGAGGGAGCGGGTGGTATCGCAGCAGGCGAGACGCCTGCGCTCCCGGGCCCTCAATCCTCCTTCCTCGCCACCAGCGCCAAGACCGGCGCGGGGATCGCGGACCTCGCGTCCGCGATGGCCGAAGCCGCGCTCGGCACGCCGGCCACCGGCGAGGAATCCGCGCTCGTCGCCGGGGAGCGCCACGCGCGCCAGATCGAAAGCGCCCGCCAATCGGCCGAGGCGGCGCGCGATGCCGCCGCGGGAGGCGCGTCGCCGGCGATCGTCGCGCTCGAACTGGACGACGCGTTGCGCGCGCTTTCCGAGTTGCTCGGCGAAACGACACCCGACGACGTGCTGGACCACATTTTCGCGCGGTTTTGCATCGGGAAGTAGCGCGAGGAATGAGAAAAGAGGAAACAGGAAAGAGGAAAGAGGCACGGCGTACACGCGATGTGGTGGCGTGCCACCCGGTGCCCGCTCCCCGACGGTTGCGGCTCTGATCGTCACGGCCCTGTTGCCTCGTTTCCTCCGTGTCCTCCGTGTCTTCCCCGTGCTCTCCGTGTACCGTCGAATGCGATTCCATTCCCAATCCCCAATGGCGCCGGTTGACAAACCACCGACCCGATGTTTCAAACGAGCGCCGCGAATAGGCGCGCGGCGGGGGCCGGCGGCGCGCCCAGAAAAACAACGATCCCACCGGAGCGAACCGTATGCACCTTTCGACCCTGTGGCTTGCGTTATCGACGCAGGCGCCCGCGCTGACGCCGGAGGAAACGCTCGGCGTTGCGATTGGCGCGTCGCCCGCCGCGTCGCCCATCGCCGAGATCGCGGCGACGCCGGCGCCGGCTGCCGTGGCCGATTCGGCGTTTTCCGGCGGGCTCGAACAGCTTTTGCTTTCGGTATCGACGCAGTCCGCGACCGCGATTTTATATCTGTTGCTTTTCCTTTCGGTGTTGTCGTTCGCCATCGCGGTCGAGCGGTATTTGCACTACCGCCGCGAACGTTCGCAAAGCGACGAGCTGAAAGCGCAACTCGTGCGTCAACTCGATGCGCACAAGCCGGCCGAGGCGCTGGCCGTCGTGAAAAACCAGCCGGGCATCAAGGCCGCCGTGTTGCGTGAAGGGCTCGCGAATTTTCACGAAGGGCCGGACGTGCTGCGCGAGCTTATGGAAAGCCGGCTCGTACTGGAACGCAATCGCCTGGACCGGCGTCTCATCATTCTGGGGACGATCGGCAACAACGCCCCGTTCATCGGGCTTTTGGGCACGGTCATGGGCATCATCCGCGCGTTTCACGATCTGGCTCGCGCGGCGACGCAGGGGCCGAATGTGGTGATGGCCGGCATCTCCGAGGCGCTCGTCGCGACGGCGGTGGGGCTGTTCGTCGCGATTCCGGCGGTGGTGTTTTTCAACTACTTCAAGTCGAAGCAGCGCGACTTCGTGGACGACGCGCGCGCCGCGGCGAACATCGTGCTGGCGTTCGCGAGCCGCGACACGTCGAAGGCGAAAATCGCGCACCTGACGCGGCCGGCGTCGCAGGCCTGAGGGATTCCGATGGCGCAGATGCAAGGCAGCGAGGACGAGCCGATCACGGCGATCAACGTCACGCCGCTCGTCGACATCGTGCTCGTTCTGCTCATCATTTTCATGGTGACGGCGACGTTCATCGTCGCGCCGCAGATCAAGGTCGAGCTACCCAAGGCCGCGACGGGCGAGACGTCCGAGCCGCGCAACTTCGCCGTCGTCATCACCGCGGACGGCACGCTTCATCTGGACGGCGAGCCGGTCGCCATGCCGGACATCGTGAGCTACATCGAAAGCCGCCTGCCCAACGAGCCGGACCTGCAGGCGATCATCTCCGCGGACAAAAACGTGCTCCACGGCCGCGTCATCGAGATCGTGGATCTCGTGCGCCGCAACGGCGTGCGCCGGTTCGCGATCAACGTCGAGCCGGCGAACGAGGATTGAGGATCGAGGATTGAGGATCGAGGATTGAGGATTGAGTGGCATCGCAAGCGCACCCGAAATTCGGGCGGCGTCATGGTCGCGAAGACAAGATCGATGATCACGCATCGAAACGCGTGGCTTCCGGGAGACGCTCGGTTGGATACTCTCAATCCTCAATCCTCAATCCTCGATCCTCCGGTCTCTTTCCTCTTTTCTCTTTTCTCTTTCCTCGTTCATGTACATTGAAATCAACCCGCCCCGCCGAACGCGCGCCGTCGGCATCACGATTGCCGTTTCGCTCGCGGTGCACGCGCTTTTGTGGGCGGCGGCGACGAATCTCGGCACCCGGCCGATGTCGGAGAGCTACCTCGTCGAGCTGATCGCCAAACCCGCGCCCGCGCCGACTCCGGCGCCCACGCCCGCTCCGACCCCCGCTCCGACGCCAAAGCCCAAGCC
>JAIOHV010000015.1 GCA_019912885.1 bacterium | reverse complement strand
CTCCTCACCGGATGTCCAGGCGATATCGATGTCGCCAACATCGGCGTACGCCGTTTCGACATCTTCGAAATATTCGGGCACGTCGCGTCGCGGCGGGCGGGGGCGCCGGTAGTAGATCGCGGCCAGCAGGTTCTTGGCCTCGACGTTTTCCGGATCGAGTTCGAGCGCCTTGTGCAGCGACGCACGCGCCTCGTCCAGCCGGCCCGCCGAGACGGCGCGATCGCCTGCCGAGATCAGCTCGCGGATGGACTGCTCCCGCCCGCTGCGCTCCATGAATAGCCGCGCCAGGCGTTCCTGGGCCTCGTGGTGATGCGGATCGACCGCGAAGATCTCCTGGAGATACGCCTCCGCGGAACGGAAGCGCCGGCCCGCGGCCGCGATCTCCACCATCTTGAGCAACTCATTCGCGGCCTCGCCCAAACGGCCCGCCTCGCGGTACACCGCGGATGCGCGGCGATGCGCTTCTTCGTTCTCGGGATCGTACGCGGAGATACGGGAAAGCAACTCGATCGCGCGGTCGCGGTCGCCCGCGTCGAGCGCGTTGTCGGTCATGCCGAACAGGAGCAACGTCGCCTTTTCAGTCTCGCCGGTGCGCGCGTAGTGGTCGGCTAGTGCATCCTCGGAGGCGCGATCGCCCGGACGGAGCTGAAGCTTCTTGTGGTGCAGCGTCTCCACGGCGGCGGCGCGGCCGGCCGCCTGCTGAACGCCAAGCAGCGCGTCGATCTGCGCAAGCTGCTCGTCGACCCGCCCGAGCTCCTCGTAGTGCGAAAGCAGCAGCTCGCGCGCACGAACGTGATCCGGATCCGCCTCGATCGCGGCGGACAACGCCCGCAGCGCGTGATCGCGATCGCCGACCCGCGCCGCTTCCTCGCCGACCATCACCAGATCCGCCACGGCCTCGCGCGTCTTGCCCTCGCGCAGGCGAATGTGCGCCAGGCGCTCGCGCGCCGTCAGGTTGTCCGGCTCGACCTGAAGCATGTCGTCGAGATAGCGCGAGGCAACCGCCAGATCGTCGCGGGCCATCGCCAGATCGACCAGTTTTTGCGTTGTCGCCATCGCGCCCTTGCGGTCGCCGCGCAGCGACTGCGTCTTGCGCAACAGCGTCAGCGCGCGCTCGGTCTGGACGCCGGTGTCGACGACGCCGCGCAACAGGGCGGGCAACTCGTCGAGCCGCCCGGCCGTCAATTCGATCTCGGCGAAAACCAGCAACTCGGAGGCCGCGGCCTCGTGTTCGCCGCGCCGGCGGTAGAGCTCCGCCAGGCGGCGGTGTGCGGCGGCATTCGCGGCGTCGATCGAGAGGATCTCGCGATACAGCGGCTCAAGCAGGGCGCCCTGGCCGGCCGCGGCGTAGGCGTCGGCGAGTTCGAGTGCGCGGCGGGCGGCCTTGTCGGTCTGTCGGGACTCCTTGTAGACGTCAACCAGACGGCGCAGGGCGCGCTGATGCGCGGGTTCGATCGCGAGGATTTCGAGCAGCCAGACCTCGCGCTCGTTTTCGGTCATCGATGAGGCGAGGGCGTCGAGCGCGTCGAAAGCGGTTTTCGCCGCGGCGTCCATGCGCCGCATGTCGAAATAGAAATCGCGCAGGCGGCGCCAGCTTTCGAGGTTCGAGCGGTCGAGCTCGAGCATTTCCTTGAGCCGGCGCTCGACCTGGTCGGTTTCGCCGCGCGCGCGGGCGACCTGCGCCATTTTCGCCAGCATCTCGACGGCGCCGCCGGTGTCGCCGGTGGCGATGAGCGCGTCCTTCAGGTTGCCGAGCACGGCGATGTTCTCGGCGTCGTTTTCAAGCGCGCTGCGCAGCGCCTTGACGGCGACGTCGGGCTGCCCGGCCTCGATAAGACGCCGTCCGAACGCCAGCATGACGTCGAGAGCCTTGTCGGGCCGGTCGATCTGAAGGTACAGGCGCTTGAGCGAATGCTGGGCGTCGGAGGAAAGGGGAGCGGCCTGCGCCGCCTTTTCGAGCGCCTCCTGTTCGAAGTCGGCGCGGCCGGCCGCGCGGGCTTGTTCCGCGACCTCGAGAAGCTGGTCGAGGCCCGCGTCGGTGTCGCCCGCCTGGATGAGCAGGTCGGCCATGCGGATCGCCGCGCGGTCGTTTTCCGGATCCAGGACGCGCACCTCGCGCAGCTTCGCCGCGGCCAGGTCGTACCGGCCGTTTTCGGCGAGCACATCGGCAAAGCGCGTCAGTTCCGCGACGGCGGACGGGATGTTCTGCTCGGCGACGTAGGTCTCGGTGAGTTGCTGATGCGCCGCTTCGTTGTCGGGCGCCAGCGCGATCAGCCGGCGAAGCGCGGTCTGCGCCGCGCCGGTGTCGCCGCGCTCGCCATAAATCACGGCCAGCACGTAGAGCTCGTTTTCCATCTCGACCGGGCGATCGGTGATCTCGTACAGATCGACGAGCTTGAGCGCGGCCTGCTCGTTTTTCGGATCGACCTCGCGGATGCGCCGCAAAAGGCCGATCGCTTCGTCGAACTTGCCGCGATCTTCTTCCGTGGCCTCGAGCTCGAACAGCTCGCGCAGCGCCTTGTCGGTGTCGCCGGCGCGCAGATGCAATTCGGACAGGCGGCGGCGCGCGTCCTGATTTTGCGCGTCAAGCCCGAGCGCGTCCTCGAGATATCGTTCGGCGCGGAACAGATCGCCGCGGCCCTCGGTAAGCTCCGCGAGTGTCAATAGATGCGCCGCGGCCTCGTGCCCCCGATCGGCCTCGCGCAGCAGGTCGACAAGCGCGATGCGCGCGTCCTCGTCGCCGCCGCGCCGCGCGAGATACATTTCGTACGCGGTCGCGGCATCCGCCGCGCGGCCGGCTTGCACGTAGAGCGGCGCAAGCTGCCCGAGCGCGTCGGCCTCGGCCACGTCGTCCCTGGCCGCGCGCGCGATATCGCGCATCTTCTCGCGCGGTTCGAGCGCCTGGGGCGAAAGCCGCGACGCGCGGGCCAGCCATTCGCGGGCGCGCTCGGGTTGGCGGTCGGCGACGCCCTCGGCGAGCCGGCAGAGCCGCGCGACGGCCTCGTCCGCGCGTCCCTCCGTTTCGGCCAGGTTCGCAAAGGCGACAAGCGCCGCCTCGTGATCCGGCGACCGCTCGTCGAGTTCCTCGGCGGCGCGCCGAGCGACATCGAAATCGCCCGCCGAAAAGGCCGCGTCGATAAGATCCGCGAGCGCGGAGACGGCCTTCTTCGGATGGTTGCCTTCGATGTAGTGATCCTTCAGACGCTCGCGCGCATCCAGATCCGCCGGTGAAAGGCGCACGATCTCCTTGAGCGTCGATTCGTAAGCCTTGCCCTGGCCGGCGCGGCGCTGCGCCTCGGCGATCGCCCGCAATTCGTCCACCGCCGCGCCCGTGTCGCCCGATGCCAGCAGCAGGTCGCGCCGCTTGGCGCGAGCGCCGAGATGATCGGGCGAGAGGCTCGCCACCTCGCCGAGCGTCGCCGCGGCGTCGGCCAGACGGCCCTCGGCCTCCGCGGATTTGGCGGCGTCCATGAGCATCGCCACGGCGTCGTCGACGCGGCCGCCCGCGATGTAGACATCCTTAAGCCGCGACGCCGCGGCCGCGTCGCCCGGACGCAGGTTCATGACGTCGGAAAGCACGTCAGCCGCGCCGCTCATGTCTTGGCGCCTCTCGAGCGCGTCGGCGAGCGCGACCATTTCGGCCGCGGCGGATTCGATGTCGCCGGCCTCGCGGTGCAGATCGATCAGCTTGCGGCGCGCATCGACGTTGTCCGGATCCAGTCCGAGAATCTCGCCGTAATCCGCCCGCTCGGCGGATCGGTCGCCCGCGGCATGGGCGATTTGGGCAAGCCCCAGCAGTTCGATGACCGCTTTGTCTTCCTGGCCGGTGGTGATGTAGTGGTCGCGCAACTGCCGATGGGCGCGCGCCTGCCCGGCGTCGATCGAGAGGATCTCGCGCAGCGCCGACTCGGTATCCTCGGCGTGTCCGGCTTTCTGGCGCGACTCGGCGAGGCGATACAACTCATCGATCGCCCGCGCCGTCTCGCCGGACTCGCGCAGATGATCGATAAGCGCGCGCCGTACCTCCGGCGCGTTCGGGCGAAGCTCGGCCGCACGTTCGAGATAGGGCGCCGGGTCGCGATCCTGAGTCTTCGCGAGCGTCGCGAGCGCCGCGAATTCGCGGGCGGCGGCGTCGGCGTCGCCGGCGCTATCGAGCATCGGCGCGATCGATTCCCGAACCGCGAACGACGAGGGCGCTAGGCCGGCCGCCTCGGCAAGACGGACGATGGCATCGGCGTTCTTGCCGCGCGCCAGATCGATGCGCGCGATCTCCACGAGTTGTGTCGCGGCGGCGTCGCGGTCGCCCGCGTCGCGGTGCGCCCGCGCGAGCGTCTCGCGCACGCCGATATCCTCCGGCTCGTATTCCAGCGCGCGTCCCAGCAACTCCGCGGCGCGCTCCGGCGCGCCTGTTTCGAGCAGGCGGCCGGCCTCGCCGGATAGCAGGGCGGACACGGCGCCGGCGTCGCCGGCGGTTTCCTCAACGGCCAGCCGCTGCTCGAAGGCGGCTTCGCTTTCGGGTTGGTCCGCGTGCCAGTGGCTTGCGATCTCGCGCGCGCCGGCGACATCGCCGGCGGACAGATACAGCCCCGCGAGCGTCTTCGCGTTTTCGGCCACGCCCTCGGCGTCCCCGGCCGCGCGCAGCGCGCCCAGAAGTTCGCGGCGATATTCGATATTCTCCGGCATTAGCGCGACCGCGCGCGAAAGATCGTCGCAGGCCGCATCCCGATCGCCGGCGCCGGCGGCCGCCTGGCCAAGGCGCGCGAACGAGGCCGCGGCGCGCGCGGCGTCGCGGGTCTCGAAAAACTCCGCGAGACGGCGAGAAAGGCGCGGCTCGCGATCGGCGTCCGCGGCGAGCGATTCGGCGTACCCCGCGGCGAGCGATTCCTCGTTTGAGGCGAGCGCCGCGTCGAGCAATTCCTCGGTCAACTCGCGCGCGGCGTCCCGGTCGTCGAATTCGATCGCCATCTCGCGGCGCATCTCGAGCACGGGGATGTCGTGCGGAAGCTCGGCGTTCAGGTCGGAGATGTACTCCATGAACGCGCCGGAAGCCTCCCGCGCCCGCGCGGATCCGCGAAGGCCCTCCAGATAAGCGTTCGCGTCCACGCGCGAGAGGGCGCGGTAATCCGAGACGGACAGGAAACGATCGGCGCGCGGCTCGGCGCCGGGCGCGCGCCCGGCGGGCGTCGCGGGGCCCTCGCCGCCGAACAGATCGACCTCGCCCTCGATCGGCTCGATGTCCTCGAGTCCGGCTTCCTCGGCGCCGAAGATGTCGACCTCGCCGGTATCCGCCTCGTCCAGGTGCTCCGCGGGCACGGACCAGGCATCTTCCTCGACGGCCGCCGGCACATCCTCGTCCGGCGGGCGTTGCTGGGCGGCGGTGGCCGCTTCCTCGAGCCCGTCGATGGGCTCGATCTCATCGAACTCCTCGATCTCCTCGACGCGCTCGGCGACAAGTGGCTCCTCGGACTCGAGCTCGACCTCGACGCCCTCGTCGGCCTCGGTTTCCACCTCGATCTCGAGCTCGTGATCCTCCCAGGCGACTTCCATTTCCGTTACGGCGGGCGGTTCGGGAATCGGCTCCGGTTCGGGCTCCGGCTCGCGGTAGCGTTCCAGGCGATCGAGCGCATACGCGTTTTCCGGATCGAGTTCCTTGATCTCACCACACGTCTCGCGGACCTTGTCCGGGCGGCCGGAGATGTCGTACAGGCGCGAGATACGCTCCAGCGATTCGAGCGCGACATCGCGGCGACCGACCGCGCGCGCCGACCGCGCGATCGCCTCCTGCAGCGCCACCGATCCGGTGATGTCCTTCTTCAGCCCGCCGAGAAGCGCCAGCACCTCGTTGTGTTCGCCGGCGTCCAGATAGATGTCCACGAGCGGCGAAACAACCTTCAGCTCGTCGATGCCCTTGTCGATGAGGCCTTCGAGCAGCTTGCGGCGCTCGGGCGTTTTCCGCTGGCGTTCAAAAACGTCCGCGGCCTTCAGGAATTCCTCGAGCGCGTCCTGGCGGAAACCCTCGGCGAGGTAGCGCTGCCCCATCTTCAGCCGGCTGACGGCGTTGTCGGGTGTAAGCTCGGCGAGCTGGCGGAACGTGTCGAGCGCCTCTTTCTTGCGCCCCGCCTTCTCGTGGATCTCCGCGGCCTTCGTGAAGTTCGATACGACCTCGCTCATCAGGCCGAGACGGTGATATTGCCGCCCAAGCTTGATGTAGACCTCGATCATCTGCGGGTCCACCTCGAGCGCCCGTTTGAACGCCGCGACCGCCTTCGGGTGGAACGATTGCTCGGCGTAGTTCTCGGCGACGAGCAGGTATTGGTCGAGCGCCTTCAGCTTCTCGTCGCGCTTCAGATACGCGTCGGCGAGCTTGAGCCGCGCGCGCATGTCGGACGTGTCCTCCTGGACCGTCTCGATGAGCGCCTCGAGATCCTTGTCGACCTTCGGCTTCGGCTTGGAGCGGATTTTCGAAAGAAACGAGCCTTTTTTCTCGGCCAAAACACCTCTCCCGCGATGCGATGAAAGCCTGTTACACCCGTGTATAATTCTTGTCGAGTGTCGTCAGCCGATCGCACCCGCTTTCCGTAATGACGACGGTGTCCTCGATACGCACACCGAATCGTCCGGGCAAATAGACGCCCGGTTCCACCGTGACCACCATGCCCGGCTCCGCCACGGCCTCCGAGCGCGAGGTCAGGCGCGGGCCTTCGTGGATCTCGATGCCAACGCCGTGCCCCAGTCCGTGCGTGAATTTATCGCCGAATCCCGCGGCCGCGATGGACTCGCGCGCGACGCGATCCACGTCGCGCAACAGGACGCCCGGGCGGATCGCGTCGATCGCCGCCTGCTGCGCGACCCGCACGATCTCGTAAACGCGGCGCGCCTCGGGTTCCACCTCGCCGACGCCGATGGTCATCGTCTGGTCCGAGCAATACCCATCCACGACGCATCCGAAATCGATAACCACAAGCTCGCCCTCGGCGATGATCTTGCCGGACGCCACGCCGTGGGGCAGGGCGCCGCGCCCTCCGGAGGCGACGATGGTGTCGAAGCTCGGCCGGGTCGCGCCGGCGCGGCGCATCGCCGTCTCCAAAACGAGCGCGATCTCGCTTTCGGAAACGCCCGGCCGCAGCGCGGCCTTCGCGGCCTCGAAGCCGACCTCCGCGGCCCAGGCGGCGCGCCGCATGATGGCGATCTCGCGTGCGTCCTTGCGAAGTCGCAAGCCGTCGACCTTGTCGCCGAGGCGCACGAACTCCACGTCGCCCGCCGCGTCGCGCAACGCCGCAAGGCGGCCGACGGTGATCGTCTCGTCCTCGAATCCGACGCGCCGCGCACCGCACTCGGAAAGCGCCTTTTCGATGAGCGCGATCTTGTCGAACGAAATGCGGCGTTCGAAATCCGGCGCCTCGTCGGCGGCCTGCGTTTCGTATCGCCCGTCCGTGAGGAAAAACGCCTTGTCGCGGCCAATGACGATCGACGCCTCCGTGCCGGTGAATCCCGAAAGCCACCGGACATTGGCGAGATTCCAGACAAGCAGCGCATCGACGCCCGCATCCGCCGCGAGTCGCCGCGCCGCGCCCATGCGTTGCGCCGTCACTTCTTCTCCTGGATTTGATCGAGAACGTATTCGAGCGCCAGATCATAGCCCGCGCGGCCCAATCCTTCGATACGTCCCGTGACGACGTCCGCGATGAACGAACGGCGGCGGAATCGCTCGCGCCGTTGCGTGTTCGAAAGATGCACCTCGATGACCGGAATCGACAGCGCCGCGACGGCGTCGCGGATCGCGATCGAGGTGTGCGTGTATGCGCCGGGGTTGATGATGAGCGCGTCCGCCTCGCGGCCGGCCTCCTGGATGTGGTCGATCAGCGCGCCCTCGTGGTTGCTCTGAAAAAAACGCACCTCGACGCCGCGCGCCTTGCCGGCGGCGACGAGAGCGTCGTTGATTTCCGCGAGCGTCGCGCGGCCGTAGATCTCCGGCTCGCGCTCGCCAAGCAGATTCAGATTCGGTCCGTGAATGATGTCGACGCGCGCCATCATCGCCTCCGCTTTTTGGTTTTGCCTTTTTTCCGTTTCTCGTCCGCCTGTCGCCGGCCGCCTTTTGCGTCGCGCGCCGCGTCGCGCCGGTCGTCCGATTCGCGCCGGTCGCCGCCCGCGTCTTCCTCCGGCGCCGCCTTCGCTTCGGCCGCGGATACCGCCGGCGTTCGGTCACCCGCGCGCCTGTCGGAAAATCCGCGCTCCGTCGCCGGCGTCTCCGGCTTGGCGGCATCCGCTCCCGGGCGATCGTCGATCGGCGAATCCACACGGTCGAAAAATTTGCTTTCGAAATCGTTCTCCGCGTTTGCGTGGGCGGGATCGGCGCCGCTGTCGCCGGATGGCTCCTTGACCGTGTCCTTCACGTCTTCGGCCTTCGCGGAATTTTTCACGACACCTTTTCGACCGAAAAGCTTTCGCATCGCCCGGCGGAAAAATCCGGGTTTTGGCGCGTCCTCCAGAAACTCGGGGTGCGGCGGAAGATACGCCACGTGCCGATCGGCATCGTCCGCCTCGACGGGTGATTCGTCCCCGGGCGTGTCACCGTAATCGGTGATCCACTCCTCTTCCACGGTGATCTCGGCCACGGCCGGCGGCGCGGCCGATGTCGCGGCAACCGCCGCGGAAATGTCCGCCGCGCCGCCGGCCGTG
>JAIOHV010000014.1 GCA_019912885.1 bacterium | reverse complement strand
GGATGTATACAGCACGGCGATTGTGTGGAGTCCCTGGGCGCAGCCCTGGGATAACTTCCAGATGCTCAGCGTGGAGGCTGTCGCCGCCGCGCCGGGGATGACCGCCTTTGTCCTGGCGGAGTCGGGGCAGGTGATGGCGTTTAATGAAGTCTATTGGGACAACATCGTCTTGAGCGCAACCACCGCCGCGCCCACCAACACAACGACGACCACGACGACGACCACGACGACATCGGTTTCGACGACGACCTCGACGACAACGACAATGTCGTCAACGACATCCTCGACGGCCGGCACAACCACGACCTCGGGCGCCACCACGACAACCGGCGGGTCAACCACCACGACGACGATCCCCGGCGATGATGACGGCGCGGACGACGACGATTCGGCGGACGACGACTCCACAACCGACGACGACACGGACGACGACGACGCGCAGGCGGACGACGACGCCAAGGGCGACGACGATGACGACGACGATGACGACGGCGGGAGCGGTTGCGGCTGCTGAGCCGCGCCGCCAATACGCACGGCGTGTCCCCGATCGAACCCGGCGCCGAAATCGTCGCCCGCTTCACGGCGCTTGCGGCAAGCGGCGCGGCTCATGGCGCTCCGGCCGATAACGAATCCTCCGGCATTTCCATCTTCGCGCACGGCGTCGCGCCGGATGAAACGGCGCGCGTGCGCATCGTCGAACGCAAAGGCCGCTACGCGAACGCGGGACTCGTCGAAATCCTCGAGCCGTCGTCGCTGCGCGTCGATCCGCCGTGCCCCGTATTCGGCATCTGCGGCGGATGCGACTGGCAGCACGTTTCGTACGACGCCCAACTCCTCGCCAAGCGCGAGATCGTGCAATACGCCGCCATGCGCGCGGGCGTCGGGATTGACGTCGAGGCGTGTGTGCCGTCGCCCGCGCCGTACTTCTGGCGCGGGCGCGCCGAGTTTCGTGTCGGCGCCGCCAACGGCTCGGCACGAGTGGGATTTTTCCGGCGCGACAGCCACGATCTGGTGCCGATCGACGCTTGCCCGCAACTGATCTCGCCGCTCAACGACGCTCTCTCGGCGATTCGCGATGCCGCTTCGGCGGCGGGATTCGGCGTGGGCGAAACACGCAAGGTCCGCGCGGTGGCCGACGGACGATCGAACCGCGTGTTCATCAAGGTGCTCGGGCGCGCGCAGGGCGAAGCGGATCGCGATCTCGTTTTCGAGGGCGGCCAGCTTCGGGACGCGCCGCGCACGTTGGAATTTTCTTATGCGGCTCACGGCGTCGAATACGCCTTCGATCCGCGCGTGTTCACGCAGGTCAACGCGGGCGTCAACGAGCGGCTGATTGAACACGTCGCCGGCGCGCTTGGAGCGCGGCCGACGGACACGCTGCTCGAACTGTTCGCCGGCATGGGCAACTTTACGTTCGCGATTGCGCCGATGGCCGCGCGCGTCATCGCGGTGGAGTCCGACCCGATCGCGTGCGCATCCTCGAAACGTGCGGCGCGCGAATACGGCAATGTCGAGATGGTGTGCGCCAACGCGGCCGGCCACGTGCGGCGCATCGACGAGGCGCGGATGGGCATCGACCTGGTGCTCGTCGATCCCCCGCGCGCGGGACTGGGCGCGAAGCTCGCGCGACGTATCGGGGCGCTTCGCCCGCGGCGTTTGGCGTACGTTTCGTGTAACCCGGAGACGTTGATGTCGGACGCGAAGGTGCTGCATGGCGAGGGCTTGCGCCTTTTGCGCGCGACGCCGTTCGATATGTTTCCGCAGACGCGTCATGTGGAGTGCGTCGGAGTGTTTGCATACTGAGATAGAGGAAAGAGGAAAAAGGAAATAGAAAAGAGATCGGCGGAAAAACGCGCGTGCTCCCTTCGATTTTTTCCTTTGACGTTCGCAAGCGAATCGCCCACGATTTGCTGGCCCGAAGCTGAAAATTTCCTTGAATGTTATCCGAAGGAGGGACGTTATGTTCTCGCGCGTTATTGCGTTTGGCATTGTTATTCTGTTCGCGACCACGTTTGCCGCCGCGGAGATGAGCACCGACACCGAGGCGACGTTCCTTTCGCCGGCATGCATCGATTTCGGCGAGACCTACACGTTCAGCGTGCAGGTCGATTACGTCGCGGACGCCGAGGCCATCATCCTTGCGCAATACCAGATCGGCTACGACTGGACGTACATCGAGGGTTTCGATCCCGGCACGATATCGGTTCCGGGGAGCTGGATCGTTGCCAACCCGAATCCCGATATCGTCGCGTGGTTGTTCGACGCGGGCGACGGTTTCAACAGCGGTGGCGTGCTGAACGGCGAAACGATCGTGTTTTCGCTCGAGGCGCAGGTGGGGTTCGAGCCCGACGATAACGAGGTGACGGTTTATCTCTACGGCGACGAGGCAGGCGGCGTCCCTCCGCACGAGTTGATTTTCCAGCACACCTTCGATTTCTGTCCCACGACGACGACCACCACATCGTCGACCACCACGACAACCACGACAACGACGTCGACGACGACAACGACCACGCCGTCGACCACAACCACCACAACATGACAACGACGACAACATTGCCAACCACGACCACGACCACGACGACAACAACGTTGCCGACCTCGACCACAACGACAACGCCTTCGACGACGACAACGGTACCGACCACAACGACGACCACGGACGCTACAACCACGACCACCACGTTGCCGACGACGACGACCACCACCACCGGCGTCACAACGACATCGACGGGCGTCACGACGACATCGACGGGCGGCACAACGACGACGACCGGCAGCACGAGCACGACGACCACGACGTCCGTGCCGGCGACAAGCTCCACGACAACCACCACGGACGCCGGTGACGATGACGACGCCGACGATGACGATGCGGACGATGACGACGCCGACGATGACGACGCCGACGACGACGATGCGGACGACGACACGAGCGTGGACGATGACGCGACCGGCGACGAGTGCACGCCATGCCTTGGCGACGAAACGTGCACGACGGCGTTAGGCTCGGCGTGGACGTGCGTGGACGGCTGTTGCCTGCATCTGGCCGACGATGCCGTCGAGACCGCCGACGCGGATGAGGACGACGACGAAAGCTGCGGGTGCGGCTGCTGACGATCGGCGCCGCGGGGCCGGTGAGGCGTCAGTCGGGTTTTACCGGCGCGCCGATATCGGGAAGCAGACCGTTCGCGCCAAGGCACGCGGCGAGGTTTTCCGCGTACCAGGCCGTGACGTCCGCGGGTGGGTGGATCAGGCGAAACCTCGCCGGCAGCCCCCGGGCCGACAGGTGGCAAACCGGAGCGCCCACGGACAGTGTGTACGCGCGAAACGCCCCCGGCGCGAATGCGGGCGTGAGGAATAGCGCGACGCCGCGCTCATCCTTGTGGCGTTTGACGAACCCGCGGATCGCGCCCACGTTCGCCGCCTCGAACCGCTCCTCCTCGCCCGCGGCCATTTCGCGCTTGCGCATCGCATCAACGTGCACGGCGCGAAACAGCGCGCTCGAACGCATGAGCCCGCGTCGTAGCGGCGTCGGAATCCATTCCATCACGTCGGCCTTCATCACGCGTTCCGGCCAAAGCCGCGGATGCGCGCGGAAATACGGCCCGACATCCGTGTCGAGCAGAAACGCCGGCGGCCCGACATTGGTGAGCGAGAGGATGACGAGATCCGGATCGAAGCGGCGCACGGCCTCCTCGGCGAGCGTCGCGATCTGCAAGCCGACATAGGCCGAAACGCCGAGGTTGAAGACCTCGAATCGCCCCGGCGCGTTCTCGTTGAGCGTCCGTTCCAGTTGCGTGGGCCAGGTCTCGTCGTCGCCAAGCCCCGCGCCGTAGGTGTTCGATCCGCCGAGACAGGCGATGCGAAAAACGCCGGGCGGCTTTTCGGCGCTTCGTTCCTCCCCGCGCACACCAAGCGCGTTGATGTGGATGTCGTACTCGGGCGACCGATAATCCGCGCCGGGCTTCAGGCGGTAGAGAAGGTCGGGATTTGGATCGGGCTCGTGCACCGAAAGTTCCGCGCCCTGGTAGTAGAGACGGTCGCGCACAAGACGCAGATCGACATCATACAGGCGCGCGGCGATCTCCCCGGCGCCAAGGCCGACCACGACGCCGAGAACCGCGGCGAAAAACCGGCGCGAAAGACGCGGCGTCGCGCGTCCAAGTCGCGCGTGCACGGATCGCGGCAAAGGCGTCAGTTCCGTTATCTCCCCGATGGAGGCGCGCGCCCGGCATCGCGCTATAGTGGCGCCGTGACAAGCACCGATTCGAGTCACGATCCCTACGGGCCGGCATCCGGCCGCCCGCTCACCGTCGATCGCGATATCGTCTTCTACGACGGCGTTTGCGCGCTGTGCAATCGCCTGGTGCGATTCGTCATGCGCCGCGATCCCGAAAAGCGAATCGCGTTCGCCTCGCTGCAAAGCCCGTTCGCCGCGCGTACGCTCTCCGAATTCGGCAAGAATCCCGCTGATCTCAATACGGTTTATGTGCTCATCCACGAAAACGGCGGGCGGCGCCTTTTGACGCGATCGGACGCGATCGCCGCGATTTTCGAGCGGTTGCCCGGCCCGGCCCGGCGCCTGGCGTGGATCCGCGTCGTGCCGCGCCGGCTGCGCGATTTTGGCTATCGCGTCATCGCCCGGATTCGCTATCCGGTGTTTGGGAAGCTTCCGGCATGCCCGATACCGGCGCCGGAGGATCGGGATCGATTTCGCGAGGAATGAGCGCGACGGCCGGCGGCCGGGCGCCGAAAAACGGCACGGCGCGGCTGAGGCCGACTTTGCGCCACACGCGCGCGGCGATCGCCGGGGCGCATTCGACGTGGAAAAAGCAAAGGAAGATCAGCCCCCAGAGGTGGTAGGGGAACCTGATGTTCATGAACGCGAGGATGCCCGCGTGCATTCCCCAGGTCAGCATGGACCACACGCGCGCCGCGCGCGGCCGGAAAAACACGAACAACCAACCGATTTCCAGAACGAGCGTCAGGTACGACAGGGCGACGCCGAGCGGCCGGTGTTCCCAAAGTACGCGCGCGAACGGTGAGCCCGCGGTGCCGAGCAGTTCCTTGCGTATGGTGTCCCAGGCGACCCAGTTGCCGATCACCTCGCCGGTGAGCCACAGATGCCAACTGTATCCGGTGATCTTTACGTATCCGGCCAGGCCATACATGAGCGCGGTCGAGACGCCCATGAGCTTGATCGGCCAACCGTATTCCGCGTCGGTTTCCGGCGTCGGCCGCCCGGTGGCGTCGATGGAATACGCATCCGCGGATCGCGCGAATCCCAGGATGAGCACGTGGATGACGAGTGCGTTTTCGAAGTGGAAGATCATCGACCAGGAGTTGCGGTAGGTCAGCAGCCACATTTGCAGCAGCGCGAATACCGGCCCGCTGACGCGAAAGCGGAAGCCGGCGAAAAACGCGACCGCGAAAAGGAGGGCGGCGGCGACGATCAGGCGATGAACGTTGCCCGGAAGGGGGGCCGACAGCACCGAGACGATCCCCACGGGCTCGAACAACCCGGCCGGCGAGTCGCCGAGGTCCATCAATTTTTGCCAGCGGCTCGCCAGATGATTGATCGCGAAAGCGCCGATCGCGATGCGCAAAAGTGCCAGGCGTGCCGCGGGCGCGGGATCGAAATACCACGCCTGGGCGCGGGAGAGCCGTGCGCGAACAAGGCCGTTCAACGCACCGCGCACGACGCGAGGACCTTTTCCGAAAGCGGTTCGCCGTCCTTGAAATAACGCTCGATGCTGAAATGCCCGCCGACGATCCGGACGTGCCGATAACGCCGCCAGGAGCGATCGGATATCGATTGACGATGGATCCGCCGGGCCGACCGCCGGCAAAGCTCATCCAACTCGTCGCCCCCCAGGCGCACCGCGCGGCCGATCTGCTTGCGCGCCAGGTTCATCGATGGCGCGCCATCGGCGGTCACCAGGTGAGGCGGAACACGGCGTTCGCGCTTTTTCCCGTCCGTCGCGACGACGAAATTGATCGAAACCTCGTCTTCGAGGTATGTGGAAAACATTGGGTAGAATGAAAAAGGGAAACTGTCCCTGGGCGGCGTTCGCGCAAAATCGACAAGCGGCAACAGGATCAGCGCGACGAGCACGAGTCCGAACGTCGAAGCGAAATGGCGGCGGGCGGTGGTCATCGTGTCACGCAGTATGGGGAAAAAGCGTTGCGGGCCAATGGCCGGAAAAATTTTGACTTCTAAAATTCGTAATATTTGACAAATCTTTAGAAAAGTTGTAAGTTGCGCCTCTCTCTTAGGAAGAGACGACACGCGAGGCGGGGTTGAGGGATTTCGCCGCGCGTCAACGAAGCAACGCGGACATTGACTCGCTCGTCTTTTATGCCGATGTATTGAGCGGAACGGCGTCGCGAAACACGAGCCGTCACGTGTGCGATAACAGGAGAGGCAACCATGGCCGGCCAAAGTCTGTCGGTCGAACGCATTGGTGTTGAAGGCCTGACGGGCGATCTCTTCGCCGCCTGGCGCGACAATAACGCGCATTATCCCGAATGCGATCTTGCCCATAGTCCGGACTGGTTCCTCGCGGATGCGGCGCGTCCTTCGGCGGAACGGGCGCGAAACTATGTCGCGGCGTTCGGGATTCGACGCAATGATGCGTGGATCGGGTTTTTCAACGTGCGCGTCGGCGGTGACGCGATTGCGTTCACGGTCGCCGACCGGCCGATCTTTCGCGTGCCCACGCGCATGGCCGCCATCGCCTACCCGGGCCTCCCGTTGCCGGAGGACCCTGACGTCATCGACGCCATGGTCAAGGCGGTTCTCGAACAGATCCCCGGTGTGGACGGGCTTCGTTTCGACGCGCTGCCGGTCGATTCGCCGATCTACGAATATTGCGAGATGGCCCGCCATTACGGCGTTCCGCGGCGGATCTTCTACACGACACGGCGCGTCTCCACGCGGCACCGCATCGTGAATGAGGGCGAGATCCCCCGGCCGCCGGACAACTATCGCAAGAAGCTGCGCCGGCTCGAGCGCAAGGGCCCCGTGGAGATCCGCGAATTCGCGTCACCGGATGTCGTTGATGAATTCCTCAAGGACGCCTCGTCGGTCTGGACGCATAGCTGGCAGGCGCGCGTGCTCGGCCGGCCGCACTGGCTGCACGACTCGGAGCTCGTCAAGGCGCTCGCCGGCGCGGGAATGTTCTTGTCCTACGTCCTTTACTGCGATGGCGCGCCCGTCGCGTTCGACCTCGGGTTCGCGTACGGCGGCGTCTTTTTCCGCAAGGTGACGGCTTTCGACGACGAATACTCCTACTTCTCGCCGGGCATGTTGGCGCTGTACGGGTTTGTCGCGCGCGTATTTTCGCCCGAGCGGCACATTCGCCTGTACGATTTCGGACACGGCGATTACGACTACAAGGCCAAGATGAGTTCGACGCACTTCGTCGAGAAGTTCTACTTCGTCTATCGCGACAGGCTGGGCCTGCGCCTGGCGTTGACGGCGAATGGCGTGTACGTCGCCGTCTACGATTTGCTCAAGGCGCGGATCGCGCGAAGTCCGATGCAGGCTCGCCTGCGCCGGTGGATCGACGGATTCCATCTTCCGAAGTGGCGCCAGGAGAAATTCTGACCGCGTAACCGGCAGCGCCGCGGGCGTTCGCGCGCCTAAAAAAAAGATTGCCGCAAACGGGATTTGCGGCAATGAAGTTCCCGATGATCGTGATGAGGGCGCGCCATGCGGCGCGCCACTCGTGAATACTAGAGCGGCTCGATTGCGGCCGGGCTGTAGATGCCCATGGCGAATCCTTCGCCAAGGCTGGTACGCACGAAGGCGCCGTCAAATGTCGCTACCAACAGACCGCTGTCCGTTGTCCAGTTCATCTCCATCGCACCGTGCCGGCGATTTTCGTCGATGGGGAAATAATCCCCGTTGAGGAATCCGGCGAATCCGCCGTCCCAGTCGATGATCTTGCCTCGAAGCGTTCCGAACCCCATGCGCTCGGGGATGTAGCGAACGCGCTCATGCCCCAGGATCCTGCCGTCGGCAGCCTCCCAGATGCCCCGGAAGACGCCGCCTTCCATGAACAGGCGATTCGAGAAAACACCCGCGTAGAACCCGACCTCATCGCGGTGACCGAACTGCGAGGCGATCATGGCGTTGTCGCCGAATGTCAGGTCCGTCGCTTCCACGAAACCCGACATCAGCACGCCAAGCGGTATCGTCTTTTGGAACGGTCCGAGGTCGACGTGCAGAAAGTTTTCCACGGCGATCAGGTCCGGGACGACGCGCAGGACCAAGCCGTCGTAACGCGTCTGCACGAAGCTCTTGACGTTAACGATGGCCTGACTTGTTCGTCCGGGAAGATCCCCAGCATCCATCATCACCGTCGATTCGACGAAGATGGAGCCGTGATCGATGCTGATCGTGCCGGAGTAGTCGCGCGCGAAACGCGCATCCTCATCGGGTCGCAGATTGCCCCTGACAAGCCGCACAAAAAGCGCGGGGGCCGGGCCCGTGTCGGCCTCGTTGACGGGTTCAAGCTCGAGGGGGTCGAGATAATCGACGCTCGGCTCCCACTCCAGAAGGAAGGGGTCGCCGAACGCGGCCGCCTCGTCGAGCGTGGCTGTCAGGCCGTGCGAGACGGCGTCGGGGTCATTTTCTTCGGAATCCGCGGCGCACCCCACCGCGATCATCAGGAAAGCGAGTATGACGATTCGCATCCACGGGAAAAATCTGTCATCGGAATTTTGAAAATTTTCTGACTGCATCCTTGATCTCCTTTTTCAACACCGGAATGGTGACCAAGAACGTCGCTCTTGTTTTTTTGGTTTGAGACGAAACGAAAAATTTTGTCGTGAAAAATCGGGAAATTTGATCTTCGCTTTGTCCTCCTTATGCGGCGTTCCGGATGGGTATCGTTCTACTGTCGCGACGCGATGGGAAGGGGGCAAATCCGCGTTTCATCGACGTGCTAACAAAAATGACCGATTCGACCGTTAGGCGCGGCACGAACCGGCGAACTCGCGATGTCCCAGGACGCGAAACGCGCGCCGGACAGCGCGCGTTTTCAGTAAATTTCGTCGTCGGGCGTTGTTACGGACTAATGAAACGATCCGCCGATGATGAGGTTCAGGCGAGCACCGCCCATGCCGCCGTCGCGAATCGTGGCGTCCCACGCGCCTTCCGAGCCCGCGTCGCCGCCAAAACCGATCGAATAAAAATCGAGCGATCCGCCGAGGACGAAGTGCGACGGGAAGCGGTACCAGGTCCCGGCCGAGATGTCGAAATCCCACGCGGGCAGGACCTCGGTGGTGCGCTCCTCGTCCGGGAAATCGACGGTCATCTGAAACTGTCCCGGTCCCAGGTGCGACATCAGGAAGAGGTTGATCCGCTCCTCGGCGCCGAAAAACCACTGATAGCCCAGGCCGAGGTTCAAAAACCAGGCGGAGTAGCTCATGGCCTCACCGTCGAATACGCGGTCGCCCTCGCCAAGCTCGCCGCCGCCGCCCACGAACAGCAACGAACCGGATATGATGAAATGCCGGCCGCGCGTGGGCATGAAGAAGGCTTCCGCGCCAAGCGCCGCCTGCCCGGCGGAAAAATCGACGTCCTCGTCGTAATCGATGAGGCCATCGTAAGCCTCCCACTCGACGTTCATGCTTCCGCCGCCGCCGCCGAACGCCAGGCGACCGGCCATCACGAACCATGGTAATTTATCCGTTGAAGCGGTCGCCGCGTGCGGCGATCCCGCGCCCGCGGGGGCATCCTGGGCGATGGCGGCCGCGGGAAAAACCGCAAGGACAAGCAAGAAGCCAAGACCAAAAACGGTGGCGCGCGACATGGAATTTCCTCCTGCGAGCGAAAATTTCGGGCGGACTATAGCATGACGCAAGTCGCGATCCGTCGAAAAATTTTGAGGTGCGTATGACATTTTTTCTCTTGCCTTCCTTCATCGGCGCCGCCGCCGGCGTCGGCCTGTCGTTTGTCGCCCAGGCCGCGGGTTCGCATTGCACGATCATGTGCAGGCCCGGCGCGGCGGCGCTTGTCGGCGCGATGTTCGGCATCGCCTGGGCCGCCGCCAACCACGCCAAGGGCGATTGATCCCTTCCCATTCCGCGGTCATCCGGGAATAATCCTCGGACCATGCCTTCGCGCTTAAGCCTCGCGCTATTGATTCTCGCCGCCGGGCTTGCCGCCTGCGCCGGCGACTACGGCCTTCAGGCGGCCGATCCCGCGGACGCCTTCGCGAGCGATCTGGGCGAACCGTTTGTCTCCGACGCCTGGCGTCTGACGTTTCTTGATGTCGGCGCGGGATCGGCCACGCTCGTGGCGATCCCCGCGGGCTCGACGACGCGCCATCTGCTGATCGACGGCGGCCCGCCCGGCGCGGGGCGCGACACCATCTGCCCGCTGCTGGATCGCCGGAATATCGAACTCATCGACATCATGGTTCTGACGATCCCGGATCCGGATCATTCCGGCGGGCTCCCGGAGGTTTTCGACTGCGCCAGCGTCGCGGAAATCTGGACGAACGGCGACGCCGATCCCGCCGATCCGGCGTATCGCGATTTCATCGCCGCGTACGTCGCGTGGGGCGGGCCCGTGCGCCGGCCCGAATCGGGGCTTTCGGTCCGCATCGGCAACGCCAGTCTTGTCATTCTGAACGCCGCCGGGCCGGACCAAACCGGCGAGGACGGCGCGTTCGTGTTGCGCATCGAACACGAGAAGGGCGATGTGGTGCTTGGCGGTCAAGCCTCGCCGGACGCGCAGGATCGCGTCGCGGCCGAGCACCCCGAAATGGTGGCGGCGACGATCGCGCAGGTGCCGCGGGGCGGCGCGGCGCCTTTCTCGGACCTGTTCGCGAGCCTCGCCGCGCCCGAGATCGCGGTCGTCTCCACGGCCTCGCTGCCCGCGGACGCCGCGCTGGCCGCCTGGCGCTCCGACGCCACAACGATTTACGTCACCGCATTCGTAGGGACCGTGGATGTCCGCTGGGACGAGTTCACCGGCGCGCGGCGTGTGCTTTTGGGGGCCGACGCCGAAAACGTGGGCGATCCTCCGGAGGCGGACGAGGGCGCGCCTTAGTTCGATCGCGAGAAAAATCCGAAAATTGCGCTCACGTCGCCCCGGGCCATGAGGTTTACCTCCATGCGCGCGGCGCTGTAGCAGCACGATCCCGCCGGCACGTCGATGCACGATAGCGACGTCTTAATTCCGTCGCGCAGGATGTCCACGTCGCCGGGCCGGGGCGTTCGCCCGCAGGCGCGGACGCGGCCGTCGGACTCGATGCGCACGAAAAGGCGCCCGCCCATGCACGGCACGGGATGCGGGTCGGGCCAGCGGCGCAGCACCTCAAGCGCGCGCACGCTGTTGCCGATCGGCTGGCCGGCGCGTTTCCACGCGATGATCCGGTCGATGGCGTCGCGGTACACGTCCGTCGGCGCTGCGTCGGGATTCACCCCGCCGCCCGATCCGAGCAATTCAAGCGAGCCCGGCTGAAAAAACACCTCGTCGCCGCGGTTTTCGGCCATGCTCACCAGGGCGTCGAGTTCGGGAATGTTGGAGCGCCCGATGACGGTGTAGTAGCGGACGGGAAGCCCCGCCGCGCGGGCCGCGTCGGCGCCGTCCATCGCGCGCGCGAACGAGCCCTTTCCGCGTACCGCGTCGTGCACGCGCTCGGGGCCGTCGATGCTGATCGTCACGGTATCGGAAAGACGCACCGCGGACAGGTTTTTGCGAACCAGAAGGCCGTTGGTGTTCAGGTTGATGCGCAGGCCGTGGCGCCGGGCGCGCGCGAGAAGGAGCGGCAGGTCGTCGCGCACGAGCGGATCGCCGCCGGTGACGGAAAGCTGCGCGCAACCCGCGTTCGCGATCGTGTCGAGAAGGCGCAGGGCCTCCGGCGTTTTCAGTTCATCGACCTTCTGGTCCGGACGGTCGCAATAGGCGCAGCGCAAATTGCAGCGATGGGTCACCGTCCAGGAGACGTGCAGCGGCACGCGGCCGCCCGCGGCTACTCGAACCGCTCCCGCCGTCAACCGGCGCCAACGGGCCAAGTCCATGCGCCCTCCGTCATTGCGCCGAATCCGGCGGCGCGCTAAAACAAACCGTCATTATACAAACTTCCTGACGCAAGAGGTACGAGCCATGGAAAGCGAGCTCACGCGGGAGGAAAGGCAATTTCAGAAGATGAGCGCGGCGCTCGTCGCGATATTCGCGATCGCCTTGTTCCTGTTCATGTTCGTCCCCGAATACATCGTCAAGGGAAACAACGCCGTCGGCCGGCTGTTCGACCTGCCGGACGCGCCCGTGGTCAAGGACATCTACGAAGGGACGACCGTACGTCTGGCGGATCCGGCGGGCGGCTCGAAGAACGTCGAAGTGCACGTGGTGGCCGAACGCGGCTATCTGGCGGTGGCGTGCAGCCTTCTGACGCTGCTCGCGGCGATCTTCCTGGGATGTTACGCGAACCCTCGCAAATACATGGACTACATGCCGATCGTGCTTTTCGCCAAGGCGGCCGCGTCGTTCTACTCGATCCTCTTTTTCTTCATGGCGGCGCGCTACCTGCAAAATCTCGCCATCGCGATCGTCGATATCCCGCTTCTTCTGGTCATCGCGATTTTCTGGTCGCGCGCCCGCCGCGCGCGCGATCACGCGCTCGCTTACTCCGGATAGGCCCGCGTGTCCGGCGATCTCTTCGCGCCGTCCGAATCCGCTCGGGCGCGGGTGGCGCCCCTTGCCGACCGCATGCGCCCGCGCACGATCGACGAAATCGTCGGGCAGGAGGAGGTGACGGCCGAGGGCTCGATGCTGCACGCGGCGATTTCCGGCGGCCATCTGCCCTCGCTCATCTTCTGGGGCCCGCCGGGTTCGGGCAAGACGACGCTCGCGCGCATCGTCGCCGCTGCGACGGACGCGCACTTCGTGCAATTTTCCGCCGTGCTCTCGGGCGTCAGGGAGATTCGCCAGATCATCGAGGAGGCGAAAGGGCGCCTCGCGCAAACGGGCAAGCGCACGGTGCTTTTCGTCGATGAGATCCACCGCTTCAACAAAAGCCAGCAGGACAGCTTCCTGCCTCACGTCGAGGCCGGCACCATCACGCTGATCGGCGCGACGACCGAAAACCCCAGCTTCGAGGTGAATGCCGCGCTGCTTTCGCGATCGCGCGTCGTGACGCTCGCGCCGCTTTCGGACGACGCGCTGCGGACGATCGTCACGCGCGCGATGACCGACGCCGAACGCGGCCTCGGCGCGCGGAACGTCCGCCTCGAGGACGACGCGCTCGAATTTCTGATCGAATACGCCGACGGCGACGCGCGCCGCGCGCTCAACACACTCGAAATCGTCGTGGACATGGACCTGCCCGACGACGCCGGCGTGCGCGTCATTCGGCTTTCCGACGCGCGCGAGGCCGCGCAGTCCAAGGCGATCCTTTACGACAAGGCGGGCGAAGAGCACTACAACGTCATCTCCGCGTTCATCAAGTCGCTGCGCGGCTCCGACCCGGACGCGGCGTTGTATTACCTCGCGCGGATGATCGAAGGCGGCGAGGATCCGCTTTTCATTGCGCGGCGCATGGTGATTCTGGCGAGCGAGGATATCGGCAACGCGGACCTGCGCGCGCTTCCGCTCGCCGTGTCCGCCATGCAGGCGACGCACATGATCGGCATGCCCGAGGCGCGCATCGTCCTTGGCCACTGCGCGGCCTACCTGGCGTGCGCGCCCAAGAGCAACCGCGCGTACATGGGTATCGAAAACGCCATGGCCGAGGTGCGCAAGACGGGCGCGTTGCCGGTGCCGCTTCCTCTGCGCAACGCGCCGACGCGGCTGATGAAGGATCTCGGGTATCACAAGGGTTACCAATACGACCACGACGCGGCGGATCACGTCAGCGGGCAGGCGTTTTTACCGGACGAGATCGCCGGCACGCGGTACTACGAGCCGTCCGAACAGGGCCATGAAGAGGCCATCAAAAAGCGCCTGGACTGGCTGCGCGCGCGGCGCGAGGAAAAGAAAGCCTGAAGGACAGGACCGCGGCAAGGTCTGAACGTCATGACCGTTCCGCCGTTGTCATCGCGCTTGGAGCGGCGGCGGCGAGATTTACGGCAGCGTCACCGGCGTAAACCGGCCGCCGTGAAGCGGCGCGGAGAGAACGCCAAACCGCGTCGTGCCGGCGTAGATGCGGCCTCGGTGGACGGCGACGGCGGTCACGGCATCCGGGGGCATGTCGAGGGCGGGGGACCAGCCGGATTCCGCGTTGTTGCGGATCCAAAGGCCCGCGTCGCCCGCCGCGACGATGAGGCGCGGGCCGGCCAGCACCATGTCGCGGATGTCAGATGTCTCGAGCGCGCGCGTCGTTTCTTGCGTGACGCGGCGGCCGTCAAAGCGCCACACGCCATCGCCGTCGGTGCCGAAAAATCCGCTGACGCCGTACGGATCGGCGACAATCGTGCGGATTTCGGCCGGCGATTTCACCATTGTCTCGCATGCGCCGTTCGGGTCGCACACGGCGAGGCCGCGCCCGTAAAGCGCGACGGTGAAACGCCGCGCGGGATCGGGCGACAAGGCCACGTCGCGCGTGAGCGAATCGGTCGTGACGCGCTGCCACGTCGCGCCGCCGTCCATCGAAAGATGCACGCCCGAGCCGGTCGCGGCGGCCAGGCCCACGGCCGGGTTGTATACGAGCCTGTAGATGCCGCCGCCTTCCGCGGGCAGGCGCGCGAGCACATTCCATTGGTCGCCCGCGTCCGACAGGCGCAGCACGCGGCCGTCTTGCGTGCCCGCGAGGATACCGGGCCGCTGCGCGGCGACTTTCTCGACCGCCTCGCGCAGCGTCTTTTCGTCCGGCGCGGGGCCGATGTTGTCGATGCCGCCCGCGGCCTCGACGAGCGCCGCGGTCAACGTCTCCTTACTCGGGCGCACCTCGACGATCGACTGCACGGTGCGCGGCTCGTCGAGGCCGATGAGAAGCGGCTCCCAATCCGCGCCGTCGCGGCTGCGCAACACGCCCGCGCCCCGGGCCGAGAAATAGATGTGGTCGCGCGAGGCAAAGAGAGCCAGGATCGGCCGCGCGGCGGCGTCGGCGAGCGCGGCGACGGGGTCCGGCGG
>JAIOHV010000013.1 GCA_019912885.1 bacterium | reverse complement strand
AGGTCGAAGTTGACGTGGATGTCGAGGTCGACGTCGAGGTCGAGGTCGAGGTCGAGGTCGATGTGGAAGTCGATGTCGATGTCGAGGTCGAAGTTGATGTCGAGGTCGAGGTCGAAGTTGAAGTCGAAGTCGAGGTCGACGTCGTCGTCGTCGTGGTCGTCGTCGTGGGCGTTCCATCAACCTTGCCCCACCACGTGCCCCAGTAGCTCGACGGCGACTCGGCGTATTCCTGAATCGTCCACATCGCCGTATCGTCGGTGGGGTCAACCGCCGTGTTGCTGTAGTCGCCCCAGCGGTTTCGGGTGCCGCCGTAGGTCTTGTAATAATATGCCTCGCCCGCTTTCAGCAGCGTCGTGTCGCGCAGGACGCCGAGCGCGTCGGTGCTGTAGCGGAATGAATAAGCGGCGCTCGCGTAAATCAGCTCCGAGAAATACGCGTAGCCGATCAGCGCATTGTCGTACTGATTCACCGCGATGCTGGGGAAGCCGAAATAATAGGTGCCCGTGGGATCGTCGATCAGGCCCGACTGGATCACCGCGCCGGTGGACGCGTTGAGCTCCCACCAGTGAATCGACGCGCGCGGCGTGCCGCCGGTGTAGAAAACCGAGTGCACCGCCCACAACGAACCGTTGCGATACACGACCGTGTGCATGCGCACGTCGTTGACCTGGACGCCCGCGAAACCGCCGGCCTGCGGCGCGAAGTCCGTGCCGCCGTCGTACGACCACGTTCCCTGCGGGCTTGACGTGAAGCCGTTGTACGTCAGCGATTCCGCGCCGACGCTGCCCGAAAGCGTGAACCGGTAGAGGCCCGAACTCGACCAGCTCGACAGCAGGTGGATATCGGCGAGCGTCGCGTCGAACGTCTGCGCCGGCACTTTGGTGAACGTCGAGTCCGTCGTGAACAGCGTGTACGGCGCTCCCGTGTTGGCGTACATCGACGCCTTGTCAAAAGCCCAGACGTAGTTGCGATAATACGAGCCGCCCGAGTTCGTAAACATGTTCATCGTCACGACGATCCACTTGTCGTTGAAGCCGATGCTCGGGTAGTCCGCCCACCAGGTGTTGGTGGAGTCCGCGTCGATGAGCCACAGATACCAGGCGCCCGTCGGGTCGCTGGTCGCCGACACGCCCATCAGCACGCCGGAGCTCGACGAATACGAGTTGGCGCACGCGACGAACATGAAGCGCCCGTCGTAGGGGTCGTACAGCGACTTGGGATCGAACGCGTTCGTCGATCCGCCGAGGACCGAGGAGAAGAAGCTGACGAGCGTCTGCGACGACAGCGTCCCGCCGGTTTTGTTCTGGATCAGCACACCGCCGTTCAGCGTGGTCAGAAGGTGGCTCGGTCCCACCGAACCGTGCGTGTCCGGCGGGATCCAGCCGGTATCGTCCTCCGACGCGAAGCTCGCCGTGACGGCCGGGCCCGCCGCGAGCGTCGCGCGCGGCGCGGCGTTGTCGCCCTTCGGTCCTTCGACAACAAGATTTTCCTCACCCGGCGGAATCGGCGCGGGCGGCGCCGGGACGCGATCCGGAAAGTCGGGCGCGCCAAACAGGGTCTCGACCTCGGCGGAAACAAGAAAGTCGACGATCTGGCCGGGGCCGACGACGAAGCGCTCGCCGACGAGGGCCTCGCCGGGGAATAGACCGTCGAGCGTGGGGACGGGTTCGAGTTCGGCGGGCGGACGCGCGTCGATTTGGTCGTTGCGCTCCAAGCCCGGCGTCGATTCAAGGGAGGATCGCGACGCCGTTTCGCCGCGTTCGCCGGACGCGTCGCCGCCGTCTCCGAATTCACAAGACGCACCGAACGCGACGACAAAGACGAAAACGAGAACACGCACGACAAGCGCGCAAGCCCGCGATGATTTCATTTCCCCTCCCACAAAAGACGTCCCCAAACGCCGCGATAAAAGCGGTGTACCCTAACATTTTGCGGGGCGATTCCATAGGTGCGCCGAATTTCACGTCGGCCCGCCGCCGCGCGGCCTTGTCAACCTGCTTTGTCATCCCTGGACGAGGCGAAGGATCGCCGTTCGTGCCGGCACGGGGCGAGATCCTTCGGGCCGCGGCGCGGCCCTCAGGATGACAACACCACCGCGCGGGCCTCAGGATGGGCAGCACGACTACGCGGCCCTCAGGATGGGCAGCACGACTGCGCGGCCCTCAGGACAATAAAACCGCGGCGCGTCCTTGACGCGATTCGGCGAAACCGATATGCACGGAACCGAGCGGGGGGCTCGGGTCGTTAGCTCAGTTGGTAGAGCAACGGACTTTTAATCCGTAGGTCCCGGGTTCGAATCCCGGACGACTCATGCGGACGCCTCCGTGGGCGGCCGCAAGCCGCCCGGATGGCGTTCGGGCACGAAATCGAGGTGCGACATGGCCCAGGAACTGGCGACGCCGCAGGTTGAACACGCGGAAGGCGCACCCTCGCGCGCCGACGAGATCGCGCGCCTGAAATCGAAGGCGCGCCAGATTCGCGAGCGCATCGTGACGGTCACCGAAAAATCCGGCGGCGGGCACCTTGGCGGCTCGCTTTCGCAGACCGACATCATGGTCGCGCTCTACTACAAATACATGAAGGTCGATCCGAAAAACCCCAAGTGGGAAGGGCGCGACCGCTTCATCCTCTCCAAGGGGCACGGCGGGCTCGGCCACGGCATCATCCTCGGCGACCTCGGCTTTTTCCCCGAAGAGGAGCTCGACAAGTTCGGCAAGACCGGCTCGCGTTTCGGCATGCACCTGGACCGCCACAAGGTGCCCGGCGTGGATGCGTCCACCGGTTCGCTCGCGCACGGGTTCGGCATCTCGCTCGGCTTTGCGCTCGGCGCGCGGCTGCGCGGATTCGATTGGCACACCTACGTCATCCTGTCCGACGGCGAATGCCAGGAAGGCACGATCTGGGAGGCCGCGATGTGCGCGGCGCACTTCAAGATCACGAACCTCACCGCGTTCGTCGATCGCAACTTCATGTCGATCGACGGGCCGACCGAGGAGATCATGGCGATCGAGCCGTTCGCCAAAAAGTGGGAGGCGTTCGGCTGGCGCGCCATCACCATCGACGGCCACGATTTTGTGCAGATCTTCGACGCGATCGAGACCGCCCGCGCGGAAACGGAAAAGCCCACGGTCATCATCGCCGAAACCAAAAAGGGCGCCGGCGTCGGATGGATGGAGCAGATCCCCAAGTGGCACTACGGCGGCCTGGACAACGAGATGGCGATCCGGGCGATGGAAGCGATTCGGAAATATTACGAGAAGTGAGAAAATAGAAGATAGAAGATAGAAAATAGAAAACAGGAAATAGAGGAATCGCAAGCAGCCTATATTCGAAAAGGGAGCGCAACCAAGATTTCGAGCGATGATTGGGAAAACCGGAGCAAACACCAAACGGCTCCGTTTGTCCAAGAGATTTGAACCGCCGATAATCGCTCTAAAATCTATTTCCTATTTCCTATTTCCTCAAGGAGACGCCATGGCCATCGGCCTGACCTGGACCATCGACGACGCCGACACGATGACGCAGGGCGAAATCTACGGGCAGGTGCTCACGCGCCTGGGCGAGGAAAACCCGCTCATCGTCGCGCTCACCGCGGACCTTGCCGGATCGACCAAGATCGGCGCGTTCCAGAAAAAGCACCCCGAGCGCTTTTTCAACGTCGGCATCCAGGAAAACAACATGATCGGTATGGCGTCGGGCATGGCGGAGGCGGGGCTGATCCCCGTCGTCTCCACGTTCGCCGCGTTCGCCGCGCTGCGTAGCGCCGAGCATGTCCGCACCGACCTCGCGTACAACCGCCGCAACGTGAAAATCATCGCGACGCACTCCGGAACCTCCTTCGGCCAGGCCGGACCGACGCACCACTGCACCGAGGATTTCGCCGTGATGCGTGCGATCGCGGGCATGACCGTCATCGCGCCGGCCGACGCGTTTGAAACCGCCAAGGCGACCGCCGCGGTGATCGCGTACGACGGCCCGGTGTACGTGCGCATCGGCCGCTCGTTCGAACCGCCGGTGTGGAAGAATCTCGACTTCGACTGGGAGATCGGAAAGGCCATCGAGTTGCGCGAGGGCGCGGATGTCACCGTCATCGCGTGCGGGTGGTGCGTCTATCATGCGCTCGATGCGGCCGATCGCCTCAAGCAGCAGGGGCTCTCCGTGCGCGTCCTGGACATGCACACCATCAAGCCGCTCGATGAGGAAGCCGTGATGCGCGCGCTTGTCGATACGCGCCGCATCATCACGGTGGAGGACCACAACGTGCTCGGCGGCCTCGGCAGCGCGGTGGCGGACGTCATCGCGCAAAGTGGCAAGGGATGCGTGCTGAAAAAGCTCGGCGTGCAGGATTCGTTCACGCCCGCCGGCTACCCCGAAGACCTCATGCACATCAACAAGATCGACGCCGACGGCATCGAAGAGGCCATCGGCGAGGTGATGAAACGCGATTTCGAACAGGACGAGGACTGGGAAGACGAGATCTGAATGGAGGATCGAGGATTGAGGATCGAGGATTTAGTCCACACAATCCGTGATTCGATGCCGCTTCGCGTTTTTTGCGCCTTTGCGGTGAATTCTTCGATCGTCTGGCGCGTCGACGGCGGTTCCACTCAATCCTCTATCCTCGATCCTCAATCCTCATGCTAGCGACCGCCGAAAACCTCGCCGACCCGAAATCCGCCGCGCCGCGCGTCCGCCCGGACGACGACACGGCGCGTTCGATTTTGTATCTGCGCAGCGCGCTGCCGCTCGCGAAGGTGCTGCGCGAGGAGCACAAGGCGAAATACGACAAGCTCCTTCGCGGTTTCAACGCCATCGTGCAATTCGAGGTGAAAAACGAGGACGCCCTCGCGACGCATCTCGTTTTCGTAAACGGCGAGATCGAGGCGAAACTTGGGCGGTACGAGAAGCCGACGGTCAGGTTCGTCTTTCCGACGAAGACCGCGCTGAACGGATTTTTTGGCGGCAAGGTGGGGCTCGCGTATATGCCGCGCATCACGCCGCTGTGGCGCCTGGACGTCATCTTGCGCGTGCTGCCGCTTCTGTTGGGGCTGAAGATCCTCGATCCGAAAAATCTCCCGAAAGACCCCGCCGGCCGCGCGCTGAAAGTGAAGATGGTCCTCTACATGATCACGAACGCGCTCAGCCGGCTGAACCGGATGGGCGATCCGTCGATGGTCGACTGGACGAAAAACCAGCCCGATCGCATCTTCCAGTGGAGCGTCGACGGCGGGCCCGCGGCGTACCTGCGCGTCAAAGGCGGACGCAGCAAATCCGGCCGCGGCGAATACACGCGTAAGCGCCCGTTCATCCACATGCGCTTCACGACGATGGACGGCGCGTTCCTGGTGCTGACAAGCCAGGCGCTCCTCGTCGAGGCGGTCGCGAAAGGCTACCTCGTCACCGAAGGTTCGCCGGAGTACGCGAAGGACATCGGGACGTTCATGCAGAAGATCGAGGTGCTGCTGAAGTAGCGAAGGTGAGAAAACAGGAAACAGGAAAGAGGAAATAGGTTCGTGCGCGCGTGCCGGTGCGAACGCTTCCCTGGAACGCCGAACGCCTCCTGAGCGTGAGCGAAGGATCGGCTCCGGGAGCGCAGGCGTCCCGCCTGCTTCGTCGCGATGTCAGTGCCGCAAATGACGTCACCCCGCCGCGGCGGGGTGGCGGAATGCGCGGTTCGTGGATCGAATATTTCACGCGGGGGATGAGACGTGGACATCAACTGGGATGAATACATGAACTCCGTCAAGGCGGCGTTGACGAAGGTTGGCGCGATCAAGCCTTGCGGCCGATGCGGGCAAAATAGCTGGACCATTTTGCCCGGCTTTGTTTTTCACCCCATGTACGTGCGCGGGGAGGAAAAACCCCATAATCCGGAATCAATGAAGGCGGGTTTCGTGTGCGTCAGCCTGGCGTGCAAGAACTGCCGATATTTGGTTGAGCATAACGCGGACGTTCTCGGCATCGCGGAACAATTCCGGACGGGATTCCATCCGCGGAGCGGCACCGATGTCTCGTGACAAATTCATCAGGCACAAGCCAAAGCCGCACTCCCTTCGATTCGGAGACTGGCTGAAAAAACAACACGCGACGCACATCCCGTGCGAACGCTGCGGACACGACGAATTCGCGATTATCGATGGCTACATCCGCCACGAGATTCCCAAATCGATGCCGGACCCCAAGGCAAAGGGCGGGCGTCATACGAAGATCCTCTCGCTGATCGTGTGCTGCCAGAATTGCGGCTTTATCATGCGCCATTCGCCGGATAAAATCGGGCGGTTTCTCGATTTGACGAAATCGCCGAAAGCCGCGCGCGGCGACCTCAACTGACGCACGACCGCGTTGCGCGTTGTGACGAACGGAGCCGCGCGCGTCAGCAAGCGGTTTCCCCGTTCATGCCGAGCGAAGGCAACTCGGAAGAAACACATCCGGCCCCGCTACGGCACTGCATACCCGCACGGCGCGGCGCACTCGTTGTAGCAATCGAGCCAAACCTGGCCGACGGTTCCGAGGCACTCGCAATAATCCGCATAGGCGTCGTCGGTCGGTTCGTATTGGCCTTCGCCATACGGGACGCACGCCCCATCCTCCTCGCCCGTCGGGTCGGCGCCGCACTCGGTGTCGCGGTATTGCTCCGCGACGTCGCTGCAGTCGGCTTCACACTGTTGATAGTAGCCGTCGGGGCGCGACGCGCAGATGTCTTCGTCGGCGTCATCGTCATCATCGTCATCACCTGCGCAACCGGCGAGTGTCGCGACGACGGCGACGAGCGTCGCAAGAACGAACGCGCGCCAAAGCAGGTGAGGACCCGCCGTCGCAACGCCTTCGGCGAAGCTATGGCGCGCCACGCACCTGCGGTCCCGGGGAGGGGCCGTTGCGGCGGGAAGGGCGCAGCGTGGTTTTTTGCGGTTTGTCATTTTGGCGTCTGCGTCATAGCCGTACCCGCTCCCTTATTGATCCTGCGATCCACCGCCTCAAACGTCGATGCCGCCACACGGTTCCAAACACGCATTGACGCAATCTAGCCACAGCGCCTGCGACTGCGTTCGGCATTCGCAATAGTCGGTGTAAGCTTCGTCCGTCGCCTGATAACCGCTCGGGCCGGGGCCGGGCTTGCACGCGGTGTTTTCGTCGCCCGTCGGGTCCGGCCCGCAGACTTTGGCGTCACGAAGATCCTCGATCACGCGGCAATAATCTTCGCAAAACGGCAGTGTGCGTTCGAAGGGCGTATCGCAGATCGCGGTTTCGCTGTCGACGTCGCTGTAGCTGTCGCTGTCGCTGTCGTCGTCGTCATCGCCCGCGCAACCCGCGAGCGTGGCGACATAGGCGAGTAGCATCGCCAGTACGAGCGCGCGGATAAGCAGGTGAGGACACCTGCGGTCCCGGGGAGGGGCCGTTTCGACATGGAGGGCGCCGCGTGGTTTTTGTGGGTGCGTCATGTCGAAGGCCGGTTTTTCATCGCAATGAAGTGTCGTCGGACTTCCGTGCGGCCGTCTCGCCTGGCGTATGGGGAGGCCGCTTGCACACGCGCGCGGCTCTGACATCGCAACGAAGCAGGCGGGACGCCTGCGCTCCCGGGAAGGCCGCTTGCTCACGCGCGCGGCTCTGACATCGCAACGAAGCAGGCGGGACGCCTGCGCTCCCAGGGGTCAGCAACCGCAACATCCTCCGTCGTCGTCATCGTCATCGTCGTCCGCGGGAAGCGTATCGTCGTCGTCCGCCGCGTCGTCGTCATCGGATGCGTCGTCGTCCGAATCGTCGTCGGAATCGTCGTCGACGTCGTCGTCGCCCGTGTCGTCATCCGCCGTGCTCTCGTTGGCTGGCGCGCTGATGAGCGACAGGTTGCCCGCGTCGTCCACGGAGCGGATCGCAAACCACAGATCGTCTTCGTCGGCGTCCACGTCCACGCTGACGGTTTGCCCGCCCATAGCCGGCGCGGGCGCGGGGACGCTCGACGCGGACAAGAAGCTCGCCGGATCGGCGAGATCCGCCGCGCTTGCCGCGTAGCGGATGTCGTACGCCGCCGCCGTGCCGCAGCGCCAGTCGTCGCCCGGCGCGGTGAACGCGATCTCGTATCCGTCTTTCGTGCGCGTCACCTGAACGTCGAGCGCAACGACCGGCGGCTGCGTGTCCGTGCCCCAAACGCCCGTGTGACGCTCGTCGCGGTGGTCCGTCCACCAGTCGGGCGCGCCGCCGTCGAATCGGCACGCGTCGCCCTCCGAGCGCCAGCCGTGCAGGTATCCCTCGCGGACGAAGTTGAACACCTCCAGCACGCCGTCGCCGTCCACGTCCGAGATCGTCGGCGATGAGACCGACCAGCCGTTCGTGAACTTCGGCCAGCCGGTGGGCGCGTTTTCGTCGAGATCGACCGCGTGCACGAGGAAGCCGCCCGACCCGGCGATCGCCTCGGGCAGGCCGTCGCCGGAGATATCCGCGATGGACGCGCCGAGATACCAGTTGGAATCCTCCATGTCGTGCGACAGGACGAGCGTGTCGGGATCGTCCAGGCTCCACGCCTCGAGTTTGGGCAACAGCAGCGAGATCCAGTTGTCGATCGAATCGAGGATGCTCGATATCGGCAGTACGTAATACAGCGTGTCGTCTCCCGCCAGCCGCCCGAACGAGCCGTGCGCAAGGGCGTTGAAGCCCGTGGACGACGGCGTGTGCATCGTCATCGTGCTGCCGTCCCACTCAAACAGTTGCGGAAACCAGATCGCCGAGCCGATGCCAAGCCACGTGCTGCCGCCGTATCGTGCCATCGCGGGCGTGCTCGTGACGCCGAGCGTCACCGGCGGCAGCGGCAGAAGGTCGGAGACCGGGCCGATGGGATCGAGCGGGAATCCGGGCAGGAACGCCGAGCCCGAATCGTTCGCGTTGCCGTCGTGGTAGATGCCGTAAACGCGCGTCGTCTTGAAGATGCCGCCGTCGCACACCTCGGACGTGCCGATGAAGATCGACGGGTAGTTCGCGATGTCCGGGTCGCCTGCGTCCGGATCGAACACGCCGACCGCCGGCGTGCCGAGGATGAGCGGCGAATATTCCTCGAGCTCGCCCTGGCAGACCTTGCCCGGCGGCACCGCGCCCGCGACCGACTTCGCGAACACCGGGAAACCCGGCAAGCGATCGAACGTGCCGTCATGATCGGCATCGATCATCTTCCACGCGTACACCTTGCCATCGAACGCGGAGGCGACGATCTCGAGATCCGGATCGTCGTCCAGGTTCGCGACGACCGGCTCCGAGTAGAAACCGCGTCCGTGCGCGTAGGTGTCGGTGGACGAGTTGTCCGGCATGTCGGAGAACACCGGAAAGCCTTCGACGATCGGCCCGCCCGCGTGCAGATTGCCGTCGCGATGCACGGCGACGATCGACCCGCCCGCGTTCGATACGACGATCTGCGGCACGCCGTCGCGGAACAGGTCGGCCACCGCGGGCGAGGCAACCGGCGCGTCGACGTAGTCGCCGGGATTATCCAGGCCGCTGTAGGCGTTCAGATCGACGGGGAAGCCATCCATCTCGACGTACCCGCCCTTCGCGTCGGACCACTTCAGCACCACGAGCCAGCCGTCGGCCGTCGCGGCGATCAACTCGAGCCGCCCGTCCGGATCGCCGTCCAGATCGTAGGTGACGATCGAGCCCTCGCCCGCGGAGTCCAGGTGGATCGGAAAGCCCTCGAGAAGGCCCGACTCGGGGCTTGCGTCGCGATGCACCGCGACGGTGCGCCGATCCTCGCCCGTCACCGGTCCGCGGCCGGGCGCGTTGGACGTAACTTGCAGGCGCAGCGTGACGGTGAAGTCGAACGAGAAATCCGGCGGATTGGCGTAGACGTCCTCGGGCAGCAGGCCCGCGATGTCCACCTGGGCGATCACGTCGTCGATCGCCGCGTTGCCGCTGCCGTTCGCGACCGTCTTGAAATCTGCTTCCTTCGGCTCCTTGCCCGCGGCGGCCTGGAGTTTCCAGTTGAAATCGCGCCCGCGCGAATGGATGTACGCCGCGACATCGATCGCCGGCGACGCGACCGGATCGAAAATCGTGAACCACGCGGGTTCGCGGAACTTCGCCTCCGGCGGGATCGCGGGCGCAAGCCCCTTGTCCGGGTCGCCGAGCATGTCGAAAGCGGTGACGAGATTCGGTCGGCCGTAGCCGAAATGCGCGTCCCAGCCCTTCTGACAATGGCCGCCGGTGAACGTCAGGCAGAATTTGTGGATGTCGTCGGCGCCCATCGTGAGGATTTGCTTGACCTCGTTGGCGGTGATCGAAAGCCCCAGGTCTTTCGCGCGCGACATGATGAGCCCGGCCATGCCGGCGATGTTGCCCGCCGCCTCGGAGCTGCACGCGCCGGACGATCCGGACAGGTGCAGCGTCTCGCCCCACATGCTGCAATAGGTTTCCGTGAAACCGAAGATGTGCATGGGGATGAGGCCGAGGAAATCGATCGGCGGAATGGGGAAGATCGACTTCACGCTGATGACGTCGTCCGCGCTGCCGGAGTAGGCGTGGTGATACGACATCTCGTCCGACGCGACGCCGATGAGCACCATGCCGCCCTCCGAGATCTCCGTGAACATGCGATTGACGTCGCCCGAATACGACAACGTCTCCGACGCGAACACCGCGACCGACGCGCCCATGTCGTACGCGTATTTCACGCCCGCGCCCTGGAGGTTCATCTCCGCCATCACCGACGCCGAAACGCGGATCGGCAGCACCGAGCAGCGCGGGCAAAAACCGGGCTTATCGCCCTGGCCGTTGTCGGCGATGCCCGCCGCGTCGCGTGCGCGATCCTCGCCGTGGCCGCCCTCGGGAAAATCGATGACGCCGAGCGCCTCGTTGGTGTTGCGAAGGAAATCCCAGCCGCAGATATCGTCCGGGAAACCGTTGCCGTCGGAGTCCGTGCCGTCGGAGTACAGGTCGATCAACTCGTCGATCGTGTACGGCCCGCCGATGTCGTCGTCGTAGTCGCGGATGTTGAACTTGCCGTCGCCGTTGCAGTCGTACGGGTCGGGCGAGCACGGCGTGCCGGCGATCGTCGGCGCGGGAAGCTCGCCCGCGTTCAGGAAATAGTTGTCCTCGAGTTCCTTGTAATTGTACTTCTCGCTGCCGTCGTCCACCACGGCGATCAGCACGTCCGGCCGCCCGGCCGTGTATTTCCACGCTTCCGTCGCGCCCATGCCGGGGATCGTCTCGGGTTTGGCGGTGTCCGTGTTCTCCGGGTCGATGGGATCGTAAGCCACCAGCACGTTCGCGTTCGCGAACGCATCGACGAAATCGAAGGGATCCTGCGGATCCCACGCCTCGAGCGTGTCCATGTCGTTCGGGATGTTCGCGACGAACGTCTGCCCCCACGGATACACCTCGTCGAACGGCGAGGCGCCCGCGCTCTTTAGGCCGCTCGTGATGTTCAGGACGAGGCGCTGGGCAAACGGCCAGCGGCTCGGGTTGCCGGCGGGCGTGAGGACGAGCGTGTCGTTCGCGGCGTTCGACGCGTCGAGGCTGAAGTTCACCAGAAGCTCGTCGCCCGGATCGCCCTCGACGTGGATGAAGACGTTCGAACCGTTCACCGTCGATGGGTCGAGCGACGCATCGAACGTGATGCGCATCGGCTTCTTGGTGTAGTTCTGATAGCGCTCGATGTTGTGAGACTGCTCGACGATCGAAAGCGCGAACGCCGGCCCGGCGAACGCGATCAAAACCGCCGTACAAACCGAAACCGTCAACCGCCCGCGCATGGGAACCCTCGCTCAATGCAATTTGTGACCGGCAAGGATACGCGTACCCGATGAAAAGGTCACCATCGACCGGCGTCATGCGGCGACGATTCGCGTCAAGCGTCCGCCCTTGCCGCGTGCCGCGCCTTGTGGCATCAAACGCGCACGCGATCGCGTTCCCCACGCGACGCCCTTCGACGTTTTTTCTTCCAGGGAGACCCTTCATGAGCCGCGCGCACAATTTTTCCGCCGGACCCGCCGCCATTCCGCTTGCCGCGCTCGAACGCGCCCGCGAGGAACTGCTCGATGTCGCCGGATCCGGCATGAGCGTCATGGAGCTGTCGCATCGAGGCAAGGAATACGAGGCGATTCACGCCGAGGCGAAATCGCTTCTGATCGAACTTCTGGATATTCCCTCGACGCACCACGTCCTGTTTTTGCAGGGCGGTGCGAGCCTGCAATTCGACATGATCCCGATGAATTTCCTGGACGGCGCGAGCGCCGACTACGTCGTCACCGGGTCGTGGGCGAAAAAAGCTTACAAGGAGGCCAAACTCTTCGGCACGGCGCGCGTTGCCGCGACGAGCGAGGAGACGAACTTCGACCGCATCCCCGCGCTTAACGCCGCGTCCTTCGACGCCGCCGCGCGCTACGTGCATATCACGTCGAACAACACGATCTTCGGCACGCAGTACGCGACGTTCCCGGAGGCGACGGCGCCGCTTGTCGCGGACATGTCCTCGGACATCGTTTCAAGGCCGGTGGACGTTTCGAAATTCGCGCTGATCTACGCCGGCGCGCAGAAAAACCTTGGCCCGTCGGGCGTCACCGTCGTCATCGTCAGCGACGAATTTCTGCAAACCGCGACGAAACGCGAGCTCGGCGCGATGCTTCGCTACGAGACGCATGTCAAGGAGAACTCGCTCTATAACACGCCGCCGACGTTCGGCATCTACATGCTGCGCAACGTGCTGGATTGGGTGAAGGCGGAAGGTGGATTGACCGGCATGGCCGCGCGCAACGAAAAAAAGGCGGCGCTTCTGTACGAGGCGATCGACGGCTCCGGCGGTTTTTATCGCGGCCATGCGCAGGTCGACAGCCGCTCGCGGATGAACGTCGCGTGGCGCCTGCCCAGCGAGGATCTCGAAAAAGCGTTCCTGAATGCGTGCGAGGCCGAGCGCCTGGTGCAGCTCAAGGGCCATCGCTCCGTCGGCGGCATCCGCGCGTCGATCTACAACGCGATGGAGTACGACTCGGTCAAGCTGCTGTGCGATCTGATGAGGGACTTCGCGGCGAAAAACGGGTGATTTTTTTCACCGCAAAGCATGCCCTGAGCGCAAGCGAAGGGGCGCGAAGAACGCGAAGGAAAACGCGAAAGGTCCTTTGTCATCCTGAGCGAAGCGAAGGATCTCGGCGGTCGACCACGTAGACCCTTCGCTTCGCCTAGCGCGGGGCTTCGCCCGCAACCCAAGCTCCCAAAACGGCGTCTCCTAGGGTACGAAGGTGGTATCGCCGCCAACCCTCGTTCCCAAGGAGAACGCCATGCAGAAGTTCATAGCGCGTCACGGCTCTCTCGT
>JAIOHV010000012.1 GCA_019912885.1 bacterium | reverse complement strand
GTGGGTCATGAGCCAGTGCCCGTTCGGCAAGGGCGCCGAGGGCGTGGCGTACAAGGTCCTCCCGAAATTCCCGGACGGAGCCGCGAATCTTCGCATCGCTTTTATCGTGGATGAAGCCGCGCCCGGTCAGTTCAAGTCGCTACACGGCGACGAGGAAACCGCGCTCAACCGCGTGCAGGCGTGCGTCGGCGAACTGACGCCCGACAAGCAAATCGAGTTCATCGCGCGCGCGAACGAAACCACGGACGACTGGACGAAGACCGCCGAGGCGATGAAGCTCGATATCGCGGCGATCGAAGCCTGCACGACGGACGGCCGCGCTGACAAAATCCTGTCGGTGAACGCGGCCGAGGCCCGCGCGCGCGGCATCAACGCAAGCCCGACGCTTTTCGTCGCCGGCGAGCGTTTCGACAGCCAGATCAACAGCCTCGATCTTTTCACGGCGATCTGCGCGAAGCTCGGATCGAACGCCCCGCCGGTCTGCGCGAATCCGCCGGACGACCTCTCCCGTTCGGACGGCATGTCCGCCGGCCAGTGCGGTGCCGAGGCCGAGCCGCAGGTCGATCCTTCGATGGTCGATAACTCGGCCTTCCAGGTAACGATCATCTATCCCGCCCAGGCGTATGCCGAGGAGTCCGACAAGATCGTCGAGCAGATGAAGCGCCTTTTCCCGAAGATGACCGTCGATAAGTCGCCATCCACGTCCGCCGCCGCGAAGAAAATGATCGCGGATTACGGCATCGAGTGGCTGCCCGCGTTCATCTATCCCAAGGAGTTCGAGAAGGCCAAGACGTTCGAGCGCCTGCGCCCCGCGATGAAACCGCTACCCAACGAGAAGGGTTTCATGCTCGATCCGGTGCAGATCGGCGCGGGTTATTCGCTCACCCGCGAACGCAAGGCCGGCGCGCTCGATGTTATTTACACGCCGTTTTCCCCGCGCGCGCTCACGATCCTTCTCGACGCGGTCGAGGTGCTGGCGACGGACGCCGGCGCGAAGGTGCGCGACAAGGTGACGTACCGCCCCGCCGGTTTCCTCACGCCAACCGGCGACATCGAGACGCAGTTCGGCGCGCCTGAACGCGAGGAGATGGAGCGCCACATCGCCGTGCAGAATACCGGCGGCGCCGGCGCGTTCCGTAATTACCTCGACGAGCGGCGAAAGGACCCTGTCAGTTCGTATTGGGAAGATTTCGTGAAGCGCGCCAAGCTCGATCCGGCCAAGGTGAAGGATGCCGCGCAGTCGCCGCCGGTCCGCGACGCGCTCCAGGCCAACTCGCGCCTCGCCTCGGATTTCGCCGTCCGCACGGATATCGTCTTCATCGTGGAGAATCGCGAAGCGGTCGTCGTGAAGGACAAGGAAGACTTCAAGCGCCTGCTCGACTACCTGTCGCGCCAGTAACCTGGGAGCGCAGGCGTCCCGCCTGCTTCGTGCGAGTTCCCTGGGAACGCCGAACCCCAGTTCGGCATTGCGATTCCCCTGGGAACGCCGAACCCCAGCTCGGCATTGCGATTCCCCTGGGAACGCCGAGCTCCAGCTCGGCCCCGGGAACGCCGCCCCTACTCCCCCTTCGAGAACAGCTCCGCGAACGTCGTGCTCGCGCGCTTTCGCACGACTGCGGGAGCGGGCCAGCCGCAAAGGCCGTCCAGCGCGAGGATCACCGCGCCGACGCACGGCTCATCGACAAGCCGGTGCACCTGTAAATTCGGGTAGCGCCGGCGCACCGTCGCCTCCAGCGCGTCGCGCATCGTCGAATCGATGCCCTTCTGGTACACGCTGCCGCCAAGCACAAGACGCACGGGCGCGGCCTTGTCGGGGAACAGCCGCGACAGGCACGTCAGCACGTCGCGCCCCACGAGCGCACCCGCCTCGCGCAGCACGCGCCGGGCCACGCGATCGCCCTGCCGGGCCGCCTGAAAAACCAGCGGCGCATATTTGTTCATGATCGGCATCGGCGTCTCGCTGTCGTAGTAGCCGAGTTCGATGATGTCGCAGATTTCCTCGAGCCCGAACGCCTCGCAGATCAGCGGCGTCAAAAGTGTTTTCGGCCCGCGCCCGTCCCATTCTTTCATCGCGGCGACGACGCCGTTCATCGCGATGTCGTAACTCGATCCGTAGTCGCCGGAAAACCCGCCGAACCCGCCAACCTTCCAGTGCCCGCCCTTCGCGTTGAAGCCCATCGTGTTGGAGCCCGTGCCGGAGACGCACGCGACGCCGACGCCGTCCGGCGTCCCGGCGCGCAGCACGAGCGTCGTGTCATTGCATAACGCGAAGCGCTTGGCGAGGTTCGCGGGCAGGAGCACATCGTACGCGAGAATATCGAAGTCTTTCTCGCGATCGGCGCCGGACAGGCCGAACGCACCGATGTCCACGGCCTCGCGCGATACCCCCGCCATCGCAAGCGCGGCGTCCACCGTCTTTTCGATTTCCCGGCGCGCCGCCTTGCGTCCGATGGCCTGAAAATTCGCCGGCCCGCCGCGGCCGATGCCAAGAACGCGGCCCCTCTCGTCCGCGACCGCGGCGATCGTCTTCGTGCCGCCGCCGTCCACGCCGATGACAAACGACGGGCCGGGGCGCTTGCCGCGCGACGGCCGCCGTTTCGCGACGCCTACTCGCGCGCGCGTAGCCACAACTCGACAGGCGCGTTGTAGCCGCCCGGATCCTTGAAAGGAAATGGGATTTTTTGACCGGTCGCCGCGGACAGGTAGCCCGCGGTCATGATCTCGAGCACCACCCGGCCGTCCTTAGCCGACTCCGTCGGCGTACCGCCCTCGCGGATGCAACGCACGAAATCCGCCATCTCCTGCGGATATCCGTTTTGCCAGAGGTCTTCCCACATCAGCGGCGACCACCCCGGCGAAAGAAACGCATCGTCGCCCGGATCGCCGTGGCCCCGGGCCGAATACACACGAAGGCCGGTGCCCTCGTGCAGCAGGTTTGCGTAGATCACGCCCTGCGTACCGTGGATTTCCGCGCGCGATTCCATGCCGCCTTGCAGCGTCCACGACGATTCGATGAGCGCCTTCTTTCCGCCCGCAAATTCGATCGTCATGATGACGTGATCGTCCATCTTCATGACGTCCTTGTGCACGTACAGGTCGCACTCCGCGTACACGCTTTTCACCGCGGGTTTGCCGAGCGTCCACCGACAGTATTCGATCGCGTGACAGCCCATATCCATCAGGATGCCGCCGCCCGCCTCCTCCACCGAGAAGAACCAAGGCGAATACGGGCCGGCGTGTTTTTCCGATTGCTTCACGAAAAAGACGTCGCCGATCGCGCCCGCGTCGGCCACCTGTTTTGCCTGCACGAATTTCGGCAGGTAACAAAGCTCCTCGGCATACCCGACAACGACACCGGCCTTCGTCGCCGCCTCGATGATGCGGTCGGCCTCGGCGATCGTCATCGCCAGCGGCTTCTCGCAGATCACGTGCTTGCCGGCTTCGATCGCCGCGAGCGCCTGCTCGACGTGCCGGGCGTTCGGCGTGCCGATGACGACGACATCGACATCCTCGCGACGCACAAGCTCATCGAGCGTACGGCACGCCACCGGGATTTTGTGCTGTTCGCAAAACTGCTTCTGGCGCAACGGGTCGCGCGAAAGCTGCGCGGTGATAGCGACGTCCGTAAGCTGCGCGAGCGAGCGGCTATGCACGGAAGAAATCATGCCGGATCCGATGATGCCGGCGCGGACGGTCTTCATGACGGAGTCCCCAGCCCCTGGGCGCGGAAAAACGCGCGTCATCCGGAAAATAAAAAAGCGCGGGTAACATACACGTGCGCAACACGCGCTTGCAAGAACTTCTATGCGGAATAATTTCGCGCCGAGCGTTGAACGATCGTGCGCCGTGCCCGTGCCCGTGCCCGTGCCCGTGCCCGGATGAGACCCGCTCCCTCACAGTCGCGGTTCGTCTACCGCGTGGGTTCGTCTACCGCGTGGGAGCGTCTACCGCGGTGCGACGCCCGGCGCGCACCGCAAGCGGCCAAACCATCTCACGCGACGCGCCCGCACCGCCCCAGAGTGGTTCAAGCTCGCGCACGAGGTCATCCACCGGATCGAACCCGCGCTCGCGGATGAAGTTTTGCGTTGCCGACCACGAACGCAGGTAGCCCGCCATGTCATCGAGCGTCCAACGCCGCCGGATCTCAAACGCGGGTACGTCGATCTCCTCGAACGGGAACGGAATCGTGCGATATCGCGCCTCGACCATCGCGCGCTCCGGCGGCCAGTACGACCCCACCGTTTCGTCGTAGAACCGCCGAACGCGCTCCGTGGCCTCGTCGCGCGTTTCGAACGTGCCGTAAGACCACACCGCGAGCACGCCGCCGCGCGCGAGCGCGCGCGTCACGCCTTTATAGAACGCGTCGAGATCGAGCCAGTGCAGCGCCTGCGCGCACGTCACCAGATCGACGCTCCCCTCCGGCAATTCGACATCCTCCGATCGGCGCACGACGTACTCCACGCGCTCGTGCGGGCGCGCGTGCGCGATCTGCGCGGCGCTCGCGTCGTTGGCGATCACGCGTTCGAAATGTTCCGCCAGCGCGACGGCCGCCTGCCCGTTGCCGCTCGACGCATCCCACGCCAGCCCGCGCCCCGGCGCGATCTTCGCCAGCCATGCGAACAAGTCCGGCGGATAGTCCGGGCGATACTTTGCGTACAGCCGCGACTGATCCGAAAAATGGTCCTTGAATTCGGTCACGTCGCCTCCGCTTACCGTCGTGCTTACGCGATCGACATCATGGGCACAATGGACTTCATGGACGCCAATCACGCACCCGCCGCGCCTGGTTTTCCTCTTTCCTCTTTCCTCTTTCCTCTTTACCCCTCGACTCCGTTTTGCGTTCCCGAAACGCTGTGCTAGACTCTTTGCCTCTTTTCGCGGGCGGCCCCGTTGGTAACCCGCGATCACCATCTTGAAGGAGCAATCATGGGCAAGAATGTCCTTTTCGTTCTCCTTGCGCTTTCGATCGGGATCTTCGGATTCACGGTCGGGCGCTTCACGGACGCCGGCGGGTTCGGCGGCAAGACCTTCAAACGCGCGCAAATCGTGCCCGATCTGGACGACCTTTCCGGCAAGGAGCGCCAGGTCGCGATCGAGCTGATCGGCGCCTCGGACGACCTCGCCAAGAAGTTCGTCGACGCGGTCGGCAAGAACGCCGATGACGAGGCGAAGTGGGAACAGGCGCTGAAGGCCGTGAAAGGCGATCCCGTCCGCGCGATGATGATCACCGCGCGCAAGGCGGCGCAGCCTCCCGACGAGGACGAGGGCAAGATCTGGACGGTCGAGCCGGGTGACGTGCCGGTCAAGGGCCCCGCGGACGCACCGATCACGATCGTCGAGTTCTCCGACTTCCAGTGCCCCTTCTGCTCGCGCGGTTACAACACCATGAAGGAGCTCGACGAGAAGTACCCGGGAAAGATCCGCCACTTCTACGTCAGCAAGATCCTCCCCTTCCACAAGAAGGCGCCGGCGGCGCACGCCGCGGCCTACGCCGCGTGGAAGCAGGACAAGTTCTGGGAGTTCCACGACAAGGCTTTCGATAATCAGCAGCAGCTCGACGAGCCGAAATACGTCGAGTGGGCCACCGAACTCGGCCTCAATATCGAGCAATTCAAGAAGGACATGGCGGTCACGAACTACGAAGAGGAGTTCGCGCGCATGGAGAAGCTCTCCAACGATCTCGGCGTGCGCGGCACCCCGACGTTCTTCATCAACGGGCGCAAGGTTCGCGGCGCCAAGCCGACACCCGAGTTCGTCTCCATCATCGACGAGCTGCTGAAGGAAAAGCAGGGCTGACGACTTCGCAACGTTCGGGCTCAAACACGTGCCCGAACGAAAAGTCTGAAAGTCCGAAAGACTGAAAGGTCATCGCAAAACGCAAGACGCGGGTAGCCAATCGGCTGCCCGCGTTTTTTCGTGTCCCATCAGGACAGGGACGCGAAATCGACTCTTCCCGACCCGCTTGATCGGGCCACCAATCGCGTCCTCTCAATCCTCAATCTTCAATCCTCAATCGCCGTGCTCCCCGCAAATCCGCGCCCAAACCGTGATCGTCGCGACGCGCAGATCGTCGAGCGTCCCGTCGTTCCTGATGACGTAGTCCGCGCGCGCCTTACGCTCCGCATCGTCGATCTGCGCTGCCAGCACGCCTTCGATTTGCTCCGGGCTCCACGCCGATCGGGCTAACAGCCTCTCGCGCTGCCGCTCGCGGCCGGCGACGACGGCGACGATTGCGTCGAACGCCTCGCGCGCGCCGGCTTCGATGAGAAGCGCCGCCTCGACGACCCCGGCCGGACGCCCCTGGGCTTCAAACGCGCGCAGCCCTTCGGCGATCGCCACGAATACGCGCGGGTGGATGATCGCCTCGAGCGCGGCGCGTTTTTCCGGATCGGAAAAGGCGATGGCCCGCATCCGCTCCCGATCGAGCTCGCCCGCCGGGGTGAGAATCCCATCGCCGAACGCGGCGCGAATCAAGGCAAGCCCGTCGCTCCCCGGCGCAACAGCCTCGCGAGAAATCGCGTCCGCATCCAGAACCCCAAGGCCAAGCTCCGCAAAAATCCGCGCGGCTTCGCTCTTGCCCGAGGCGATGCCGCCCGTTAAGCCAAGACGCAGAAATCGCGAAGGTTTTGGGGTGTTGCCGCGCGCCGGGGCGCTATCGCGCGCCATTCGTGGAGAAAAAGGACTGATCGTAGTCCGGCCGCGTCTCGCGCCGCTTGATCGCGCCGATGACGTCCGCCGCGTTTCGCACATCCGCCGGAAAGACGGTCCACACCTTATGCCAGGTTTCGACCTCGTGTGCGTCCGAACCGCCCGTCCGCGCCAGATCGTAGCGCTCCGCAAGATACGCAAGGTTCTTGAAATACAGCGGATTCACGAGGCCGCACGCGGCGAGCGATAGCATCGTTCCATTATACACCTCGAGCGCGTCCACATGACGCACGAGCCGCGAGATGAACTCCTCCTGCTCGTTCGCCCACGGCCCCTCGGCCGGGAAATCGAAGCCGCGCAGGTCCGTACGCTGGCTGACGCTCGGATGCGCCCACACGATCGCCGTTTCGTCCTCGCGCGGCATGTCCAGGATCGATCCCCTGAACGCGCAGAGCTTGTGGATGTAGGCGACATTCGTCGAAAACACGAGCAAATCCGCCTCGATGGCGTCCACCTCGATGGCCGGGACGATGATGGTTTCCGGGAGTGCCTCGCGCAGCCGATCGACCGCGTGGTCGTCGCAATGATCGGTACAGACGATAACCGGATTTTCCGGCCGCTTGCCCTGCTCGATCAGAAATTCCACGGGCAGGCTCGACGAATGCGAATAGCGCGAGTGCGTGTGAAGGTCGATATTCAAAAACAACACCGCTCCCTACCTGATAGACACCACGAAACCGGGCGCCGTTCGTCAAGGACAAATCGCGCCCGGTTTTCCACGTACCATTCATCGCCCCGCGGCCCAACCCCGTCCGCGGTCAACGTCATCGGCGGCAAGTCATATTTTTTGCCGCAGCGTGTCAGACCATACGGCATTCGATGGCGGATGTTAAGTGTTTTTTCTTACGTTTTTTGGGCCGCCCCTTAGGTCCGCCGAGCGCCTCCTGAGCGCGAGCGAAGGATCGGCTTCGAAAATTTTTCGTGCCGAACTGGGGTTCGGCGCTCCCAGGCCGCTACGGCGCTTCGAACGCCACGATCTTCCATGCCCCTTCGACCTGCTTCAACGAAAACCGCCCCGTCTTCGCGTCCGTCGGCCCAAGCGCCGCGGTGACGGTCATTCCGTCCGTGCCGGTTTCATGCGTTAGCGGGCGGACGCTCGTCGCCTGGGCCGCGAGGAAGGCCGCGACAACTTCGTTTTTGCGTTCCGCGGGGACAATCAGCCCCCGCAACGTCTCGTGCGCCTCGACGTATTCCTTCGCGCGGACCGGGTCGTCGTCCGCGCCGGTCAGCGCGTCGATACCGCGCGGATCGTCCACCTTTTGCACGGCCGTCCAGAACTCCGCCAGCGCCGCGTTCGCCGCCGTCTGCTCAGGCGAAAGCGCCGGCTCGCCCGGCTTGCACGCCACGGCGCAGAGCAGCATCAGCAACAGGACCGCCGCGATCGCAATCTTGTCATCCTGAGCGAAGCGAAGGATCTCCCCACGCAAACCACCGATCTTCATCGTTCCTCCTCGTCGTCAATTTCGTCGTCGTCGTCCGCGGCAAGTTCCTCGCGATACGCCTCCAGAATCTCCATCGCCTCTTCGTACTGCGCTTCATGCACGAACACGCGCAGCCCTTCCATGGCGCCAATCGGCTCGAGCGTCGAGCTATGCCGGTTCAGCACGATCGCACGCACCCCCTCCGCCTCGAGTACCGCGCACGCGCGGTCGGCCTCGAACGGATCGGCCGTGCGTAAAACCTCGCGCCGCGCCGACGCCTCCCCGGCCTCGTGCGCCTTCGGCTTCAGCTTCGTGTGCGCGAACCACAGCATCTCCGCCATCAGGATCGCGGCCGCGAGCGACCCGATTTCCGCGGGCAGATGCCCCGCCTGCGCCCCGTAGAAAAGCAGCACCGCCGCGACGACGAGGGCGTAGTTGAGATACCTCCCCGCGCCCTCGCCAAACCCGCCGCCGCCCGCGGACGACGGCCCGATCGGTCTTGGATCGTTGGGATCGGGATGAGAGGATTTGGTCATGAATTCACCGCAAGGACGTGAACGAAATGCTCCCGCAAGCGGCGTGTGCATCGGGACGCGCGGTCCATCATGTCCATAATGTCCATCGTGTCCATGCTGTCCATCGGCGCGCGCGCGCAAAAAAAGCGCCGCCCTTTCGGACGGCGCCTCGTTTCGCTTCGGTATCGCATTCGACCGGTTGCCGGTCGCCGGCTTTCAGCGCTTCGAGAACTGGAACCGCTTGCGCGCCTTGGCCTGGCCGTACTTCTTGCGCTCGACCTCGCGCGCGTCGCGCGTGAGGAAGCCCGCCTTCTTCAGCGCGGCGCGAAGCTCCGGCTCAAGCAGGATCAGCGCGCGCGCCGTGCCGAGGCGAACCGCGCCGGCCTGGCCGGTTCCGCCGCCGCCGTTCACGGTGACGCGAATGTCGTAGCGGTCACGCCGCTCGACAAGCGCGAGCGCCTGCGTCGCGACGAATTGATGCGTTCCGCGCGGGAAGTGCTCCTCGAGCGGCTTGCGGTTCACGACGAACTTGCCGGACCCGGGCGCCAGGACGACGCGCGCCACCGCGGCCTTGCGCCGGCCCGTGCCGTTGCCGCGCAGCTTCGCGGCGGGCTTCGCCTTCGCGGCGCCTTCCTTGCGCACGCGCGTGGCGGGCGCCGGCTTTTCTTCCACCTTGGTCACATCTTCGGACATCGATAACTCCGTCAGACGGAAAGCGGGCGCGGTTTTTGCGCCTCGTGCGGATGTTCGGGACCCGCGTAAATCTTGAGCTTGGTCAAAAGGCGCTTGCCCAGATCGTTTTTCGGCAACATGCCGCGAACGGCCAGGCGCACCATCTCCTCGGGCTTACGCGCCTGCAAATGGCGCGCGGACTCGCTCTTGAGGTTTCCGATGTAGCCCGAGTGGCGATAGTACATCTTGTCGTCGAGCTTGCGGCCGGTCAGGCGGACCTTTTCGGCGTTCACGACGATGACGTAGTCTCCACAGTCCACGTGTGGCGTGAATTCCGGCTTGTTCTTGCCGCGCAAGGCCGACGCGATCTGCGTCGCGGCGCGTCCCAGGACCTTGCCGTCGAGATCGACGACGAGCCAGTCCTGATCGACTTCGCCCGGTTTGGCGCTGTAGGTCTTCAGCATGGTCGGTACCCGTTCAAAAACGCGTTTGTCCCGCTTTCCGCGCCCATGCGGACGCACGCGGCTCCCCGCCGCGCAAAAACGAGGCGGGATGTATAGGAAGAAGCAGCAATATTGTCAAGGCCGCGAGCGCTCAATCCAATCGTGAAATCGACCACTTCCCGCGCAATATTGCGCGACCGCTCGCGTGGCCGGCTATTCGCTCTCCCCTTTTTTCAGTCGCTTGCGCTCCTTGGCTACAATCTTCTTGATGCTTTCGACGCTGGGCAATTCTTCGGGCATCGTACCACCCAATTCCCGAATGGTTTGACGGACCTTTGCACCGACTTCACGGTGAGTCTTGTTTGCAGAGTCTTTTCCTTGAACGCGATCGCGTCGAAGCTTTTCCTCCGCCTGGGTTGCTCGAAAAAGATTGGCGGCAAGTTCGGTGCTGCCCATGTGATCAAGGATTTTTTGGCTCTTTTTCAAGTCTTTTCGACGATGGATCGCCGCCTGATCCAACCCGCCATAAAGCCCCATGTAGCCATGATTTTGAAAGATCGCGTAATCAATCGGTTCGACGACACCCGCATTTTTCGCCGCGTCCGCCATCTGGACATTGTGCCGGCGCATTTCCTCTCTTAATAGCATCCGCCGCTCGTCTTCGATCGCCTCATCCGCCAATTCCTGTCGACGCGTCTGAACGGCAAAATAAGTCTGGCCCAGCGCGACGATTTCTTTTTTGGGATCGGCGTTCTGGATCGCGAGGTAACATGCGTATCTTGAAAGCAGCACTGTCCTTACGGCCCGCTGTCCTCCCTTTCCGATCTCGATCATTTCGGTGACGTCAACGAAATGATCGTCGAGGCGCTGCCCACTGTTGAAACAGGCTAACTTGGCCTTCTCGATAACCCCTTCAAAATTGCGATAGTCGCCGTACTCCAGGACCACCGCAAATTCGCGGCTCGACCAAAATTCGATCCCAGCGTCGTTAATCCGCTTAATACGTTCAAATGGCGATTTTTGCTCTTGAATTCCGTCATTGTTCCCGCCATTTTCCATATTCGGCCCTCGCATTCGGATTCGTTTACGCCGCCGGCTTCAATTCCTCCTCCGCCTCGCCTTCCTTCGCGCCTTCGCGGTTCAAGATCGCGTTCCGGGTCGAGATCAGCGCGCTTGTCGAATGCTGGACAAAATCGATCTGGATTTCCGGCGTCCAGAAATTCATCTGGTAGCCGCCGATCGTCGCATTCGCGTTCGGGAAATAGATCGTGTTGACCTCGTTGTACTGGTTGCGCATCAGGAATCCGGCGCCGATGACGAGCTGCCGGAAGATCTCGTCGGCGTATTGCGTCTCGCCTTCGCGCAGCGCCATCTCGTAGATCGCGCTCGATCCTTCCAGCCGGCACGCCGCGGGCGTCGTCTGCGGCCGCCGGTAGTAGCCGCCCACGTAGTCCGGGAATTCCGACTCGAAGATGAATTGGTTCATCATCGCTTCCATCACGCGTTTGGCGTGCCGGCGATGGTTCTCCTTCGGTTTGAATTTGTTCATCTGGTTGACGGCGTACATCATCCAGTGGTCGTGCTCGAGCTTGTCCGTCGGAACCTCGGCGTCGCGCACGTCGGCGATGAAGTCGATGCCCTTTTCCACCACGTTCATCCAGCGCTCGTCACCGTCGATGGCGTACAGCATCGAAAGCCCGAAAAACGCCTCGCCCGGGTAATACAGCACGGGCTTCACCTTCCGGCCCTTGTCGCGCGCCTTGTACCAGTAGCGCTGGCGCATGTCGCCGTTCGGCTCCTGCATGTATTCGATGAACCGCCCGTAAGCGTGCATCAGCGGCAGATATTGCTGGTCGCCCGTGATGCGCGTGTACGTCGAAAACGCCAGCAGCGCGAGGCCCGAACCGCCGAGCTTGGCGTATTCCCCCCGCGTTGCCACCGCGCGCCAGTCGTGCGTCTTCGCGTCGATCTCGTCCGGGCCGTCGGACGTGCGATCCAGGAATGCGAGCGCGCGCCTGATCGCCTCGAGCAGTTCCGGATCGCGCGTCTGCTCGTAGATCTGCCCCATCGCGAACGTCGTGCCCGCGTGGCGCAGGAGGTTGTAGCCCTTGCCCGGCTTGTCGTATTGCGGAAGGTAGAGGTAGAGAAACTTGCCGCGCTCGTCCACCGCGTTTTTCAGATAATCGCCCGCGGCGCGGATCGCGATGTCGAGGCGCTCCGGCGTCGCGTCAAAACCGGCCAGCCGGTTGCCTCGATAGAGGTCGAATATCGAGCCGTCCTCGTCCTCCTGGAATTGCAGCGTCTCGAAATACGCGTAGCCAACGGCGTCGAGCCCGCTGAGGTTGTCGCCGACCGACGTGTCGATACCCCGGTGACGCAGCAGGCGCTTGAGATTCCCGCGCGAGAACTTGCCGTTTTTGCGCATGACGTCGAAATCGACGATTTCCTTCGGAAGCAGCGCGAGCGTCGGCGATATGTCGAACGCGACGCCCGTCAGCGAATGATCCTTCTTCCACGCCTTGTCCGGCTTGCCGCGGCGCTTCTTGTCGGAGCTGTCCAGGATATCGATGCGGATGCGCCCGGGCACGATGTTGCCCTGCGCCTTCGCGAGGTTTTTCCCCGCGCTCTCCACCGCTTCCGCGACGGAGAGCCCCGTGCCGAATCCGACGAGCGCCCGATCCTTCGGCCGCGTCACGGAGACCCACGCCGCGCGCGCGTCCGCCGCGTGCACGCCCTCGGCCATGCCCGCGTCGATGGGCGACGGCGCGCCCGTCACCGCCGCGCGCGCGATATCGACGAGGTATTTCTTTTCCGGATCCGACAGCGTGATCGCGTCTTTCTTGACGAGCGCGTCGAACGCCGCCGCGCCCGGCGACGATCCGCCGCCCTTGCCGCATGCCGCGAAAAGCAGCGCCATCGCCAAAACCATCGTCGCGACCGTCGCCGCGCGCCTTGCGTTCATACAAATTCTCCGTGTCGGTGTCCGCATGAACGAGGGAAATTAGCAAGACGCCAAGGCGATGGCTAGCGGGAGAGCAAAACCTCCGACGAGCGCGCAAGCCGAGCTGGTGCTCCGCGCTCCCAGGAAACCGCTGATGGCTGATCGCTGACCGCTGAACGCTGACCGCGGATCCGTCACGAAGCGGGCAAGACCGGTTGACGCGGAGCGCGTCATCCACGCTTGACGCCGTAACCGGCCTTGCCTACGCTTTAACAGGCATTCTGAACATCAAGATTCAGGGGGGCGCACGATGGCCTTATTCGGACCGACTCACGAAAAGATCGAGCGTTGGTCGGCGGAGAGAAACGCAAAGAAACTGCTCGGCGCTCTCTCGTCCGACGACAGCACGATCCGCCGCGCGGCCGCGGAGGCGCTCGGCCGGATTCCCTCGCCGGAGGTGCTCGATTACTGCCGCAAGCGCGCGAACAGCACTGATCAGAACGAACGCTGGACGGTCACGCAGATACTCGGGTTCATCGGCACGCCGGAGGCGATGAAGATCCTCGAGACCGTGCAAGACCCCAACTCGTTATGGGACGAAAAAATTCGTGCCGCCAAGCATTCCAAGGACGCCAAGGAATCCGAATAACCCCGGGAGATCGCCGTGGCAAAAATTCTCGTCATCGATGACGATCCCGTCATCCGTCAGATTGGCAAATCGTACTTCACCGCCAAGGGGCACAGCGTCACCATCGCCATTGACGGCAAGGACGGCATGGACAAGTTCAAGGGCGATGCGTTCGATATCGTGATCACCGACCTCATGATGCCCAACATGCACGGCTACGAGGTCATCGACGCGATCCGCGCGACGCGCCAGGGCGCCTCGCTGCCGATCCTGCTTCTCACCGCGGATCGCAAGGAGCCGGGCCTCGACAAATACCCGCGCCGCGGCTTCGAGGACGATCACGTCGCCAAGCCGTTCGACATTCCTGATCTGGAGAAGAAGATCAACGTCCTTCTGGCCGAGGGCAAGGACCGCGTGCAGTAGGCCCCGCCCGAGTTTGTCATCCTGCGGGCGTTGTCGTCCTGAGCGAAGCGAAGGACCTCCACCCGCCCGTCACCGGGCGCCCTATCCAGCCGCGCGCATCTTGGGCAGGCGGATCGTAAACGTCGTCCCCTGCCCTTCGACCGAACGCACCACGATCTCGCCGCGGTGCTCCTCGGCGATTTTCTTCGACACGGCAAGACCCAGGCCCGTGCCCTTGGCGCCCTTGGTGCTCGCGAACGCCTGAAAGAGCTTGTCCATCACCTCTTTCGGAATCCCCACGCCGTTGTCTTCGACGTCGATCGACACGTACGAAGCGTCCGCGTCCGGCCGCGCGCGAAGCGTAATGCGCCCGGGGCGCGTATCCGGCAGGGCGTCGAGCGCGTTCGACCCCAGATTCATCACACACCGATGGATGCTGATCGCCTCCGCCTCGATCGTCTTGGCGGACGCGTCCACCTCCGCCGCGACCAGGATGCCCCGGTCACGGCCGCGTGCCGCGAGCAGATCGCGCACGTTGCCGAGCGTGTCGGCCAGGTCCGTCGGCGCGTATTGCGGCACGCGCTCCTTGCTGTAGTCGAGCATGTTGAACATGAGCTGATTCAGCCGGTCCTGGCTCACCTTCACGAGATCCCAGCCCAGCGTCAGCATCGTGTCGTCGCTGTTGGTCATCCCCTGATCGACCATGAACGCGCCACCCTGGATGCCCGCCTGGATGTTCTTGATGTCGTGCGCGAGACCCGCCATCGACTGCCCGATCGCCGCCAGCCGCGCGGCGGTGATGTTCTGCTCTTGCAGGCGGTGATTGGCGATCGCACTGCCCGCGATGTTGCCGAGGATCTTCAGCAGATGCAGATCCTCCTTGCCGAACGCGCCCTTGCCCTGGGCATCCACGTACAACGCGCCGAGCACCTCCTCGTGATGCTGGATCGGGACGCACATCGCCGACCGGATACCGAGCGAAAACACCGACTGGCTCGTGATCATCTCCGAGCCGCTCGCCGCGTCCAGCACGAGCATCGACTCCGCTCGCTCCACCGCCCGCCGCACGATCGTCCGCGAAAACTCGATATCGCCCTCGGCGCCGGCCGGGCTCCGCCCCGCCACGGCCTCGAGTGCGTCACGATCGCGATGCCAAAGGATGATCGACGCGCGCTTGGCGCGGATGACGCGCGTGGTCTGCTCGAGCAATCGGTCGAACATCTCCTGAGGATCGCTCGTCGTGCTGACGAGCGCGGAAACGTCGAGCGCGATGCGAAGCCGCTCCTTCGCCGCGGAAAGATCGCCCACCTCGAGCTCGCGCCCGCGTTCGGTCATCGAATAAACGACCGTCATCGAGCCCTCGCCCGGGCCGGTGGACTCGTCGTCGGGGATGATGCGCGGAATGCTCGTCCCCGCCGTGAAACGCATCTGCGCCGCGCCGAGCGTGATCTTCGCGCCGTCGGTGATCGTCGCCTCGTCGACGCGGCGCCCATCCACGAACGTGCCGTACGTCGAGCCGAGATCGCGGATCAGAAACTCGCCGTCCGCGATGCGCGTGATCGACGCGTGCTTGCGCGAGATGCTGCCGTCGTGGATCTGGATATCGCACTTCTCGCCGCGGCCAAGCGTTTGCTCGCTGTCGGCGACGTCGAAATTCCGTCCCGCGTCCTCGCCGCTCAGGACTTCGATGCGCGGCATCGCGAACTCCTTGAAGCGTCAGGCTTCGTAGGGACGCACGTCGGTGGCGAGGAAGAATCCCTTGCGTCGGCGGACGCCGTCCATGATGTTCGATTCGACGAAGTGCTTGCGGAAATAGCCAAAGATTTCGTCAAAGCCGTCCTCGGGAAAATAGCGCGTCACCGGACGGCCAACGCCCTCGCGTTCGAGATACTTGAAGCTCACCTCGACGACCGGATCGCCCTTGCCGCCGGCGGGCTGTTCGGGCACCCATGCCGCCACGACCGGATCGCCGACGACAAGATTGTGCACGCGCTCCATCAGAAATCGCCACAGCGTGAAAATTTCGAGCGGCACGTAGCGCACGTCGCCCGCCTCGTCCTCGCTTCGCGACAGGAAGCAACGCACCATGTCCACGCGCTCATCGACGCCTTCATCGACGTTTCCCATTAGGCACCCGCCTTCCGCAATCGTTTCGGTTCGTGTCGCCACACATTAAGAAAACCGCCCGCGCGCCGTCAACAAAGCTGCGTCAAGCCAACCGAACACGTCAGGAAAAAAACCGCCGCCGAATTGTCGACGGCGGCGGGATCGCAAGCGTCAGGCATTGTGTCGTGCCGTCCGGGCGACGTGCGATTCATTCCCAATACGTAATTCGCCATTCCCCATTGGCGATCACTCCGTGCAGCGCGTCCCCTAATAGGGGACAGTCACCTATTTTTTTTGACCCTCCCTGCGATCCGTCGCAGCATCGCGCCATGCCCCGCCTCGCGCGCATCGTCATCGAAGGATTGCCGCACCACGTCAGGCAGCACGGCAACAACCGGCAGGACGTTTTTTTCACGGACGCCGACCGCGAGATTTCTCCAAACTCGAATCCACGCTCAATAGCCGACTACGCCCGCTGCCCGTCGGAAGACCGAAGGGCGGCCCCAATAAATAGGTGACTGTCCCCTATATTCTCCGTGACTACGTGTATCGAGTCCATCCCCAAGCGATTGATAATAAATTCCATGTCCGACTAGGTAGTGCTTCGTGCCGTCATCGGATATGTTTAGCACGGGTTCTCCGCCTCCGCCCGCTTCGTCACGAAAATCGCAATCGGAATACGCATATTCAATTTCTGATATCGACCGGATGATGTATCTTCGCAGGCATTGCGAATAGGCGATAACGGCGTTTTCGATCGGATCCCACGCGACCGCCGAATAGCCTACCAAATTCGGCAACGATGCGATTGACCATATACCGTTTGACCTGACGCCATATTGCCAATCGCCCGCGTGAAATATTACGTGACTATTTTCGTTATTATCAAGCGCCAGATGGGGGTCTCCGACATCGCCTTCGTAAATCAGCTCCGCATTCCATATTCCCGATCCGCCGGTGATTTCGTAAACACCCGTTTCGTCGTACATGAGAAAACGGTTTTTCCCATCGGATGTTACGAATAGCTCGCTCGGGTCCAGCATGAATGGAATATCCACCAATTCCAAATCCCACACTACGTTGACCGAATCCCAGTACGCAATATATATCTCCTTCAAAAAG
>JAIOHV010000011.1 GCA_019912885.1 bacterium | reverse complement strand
CCATCGTGGTGGTCGTTGTCGGCGGTTTCGTGGTGGTGGTCGTCGGCGTGGTGGTCGTCGTGGTGGCCTGCGTCGTGGTGGTCGTGGCCGGCGTCGTCGTGGTGGTCGTCGGCGGCGTGGTGGTCGTCGTGGTCGGTGGTGTCGTCGTGGTCGAACTGCTCGTCGTGGTCGTCGTCGGCGGTTTGGTCGTCGTGGTGGTGGTCGTGGACGTCGGCACGGGCGATTCATTCGCCTCCACGACACTCGACGGGAATCCGAACGGCGCGTCGGGATCCCCGCCCATCACATAAGCCGCGCCGCCCGTGGATGCCGCGGCGGGAAATTCACGCGCCTGCTGAACCGCCTGATTGGCCCACGTCCACGAGTTTGAACCGGGCGAATAGACGTAGGTGTTGTTGAAGAATCCGACGCCCGAATTGCCGTGGGAATACACGAGGTATCCGTCCACCGCGACGCCGGAGCCGCCGTGCCAGTAGGTCGGCATGTTCGCCTTGGCCGACCACGTGCCCGTGACCGGATCGAAGACGTCAAGCGCGTTCAACTCGATTTCGCTCGTCGTCAATCCGCCAAAAACATAGAGCTTGTTGTTGATGACGCCGCTGCCGTGGAACTTGCGCGGAAAGTCCATCGACGCAATGGAGGTCCACGTGTCGCCGTCGAGGTCGTAGCGGTAGCAGTCGGACTTCGCATTGTCGCTCGAATCCGCGCCGCCGCACATATAGGCGTAGTCGCCGATAAGGTCGTACGAATAGCCGTAGCGGGCGACGGGCGCCGGGTCGGCCGAATTCGGAAGCCACCAGTTCAGAAGCGTGTCGTAAATATACTGGTCATCGATCACGCCGCCGTTTGTCATGCCGCCGGGGATGAAAAGCTGAAGTCCCCAGAACACGCCCTTGGCAAATGCGAGGCCGCCCGCGGGCGCCTGCGGCTTTGAAACCCACGTGTTTGTGTTCGCGTTGTACATCTCGTGATCGCGGAGAAATGCGCCGGCGGTATTGGTGCCGCCGAAAACCCAAATGCGATAGCTGCCGTCCGTCGCGACGCCCGGTTCAAAGCGCGCGGTGGTCATGGCCTGCTTCTGCACCCAGGCGGCCGACGCCGTCGCCGCCGTCAGCGCGACGGCCAATAACGCGATCAAGCTTTTTCGCACGGAAAACTCCCTCGCCCCGGCCGGGAAGACCAGCAATACATTAAGGCCGACTCGATACCATGAAGGGCGCGCGGATTCAAGATTCGGCGCTTGATTCCACGGCCGCTCCCGACGCGCCCGAAAGCGCGAAATCGGCAAGCCCAAGCTCGAGGGCGCGCGCCAGACGTTCGGCGGCGGCCGGCAGGGCGAAACGGATCGCCTCGCCCGCGTGCGTCATGTAGTGCGTCTCGATCAGGACGGCCGGCATCCGCGCGGGATAAACCATCTTGTGATCCGTCCGTTCGCGCACGTACACCGGAAGCGAATCGTGCGTGAGCGCGTATTCGGGCGATCGCTCGCCACGCGGCCCGGTGAAGCGCGGACCCATCGTGCGATCCGGAAAAAAGCCCGCGGCGAAAAGACGCGCCGCGATCGCCTCGGCAAGCGCGCGGCTTGCGTCGATTTTCTGCGCGGCGTACCAGATCACGCCGAATCCCTCGCGCGGATACACGTGCCCGTTCGCGTGCAGGCTGATGTAGATATCCGCGCCGGCGTCGTTGGCCATCCGGGGGCGGTCGGAGTTGGGGAGATTTTCGTCGCGATCGCGCGTCAGTTCGACGCGCCAGTGCCCGCCTTCCTCGAGATGCCGTTTGACCGCGCGCGCAAGGCGAAGGTTGCGCCTTTTTTCGCGCGCGAACCAGAACGAGATCGCGCCCTGATTGTCGCCGCCGTGGCCGGGATCGATGACCAGAAGCCGCGTGCCGAAATCAGGGGGGTATTCCGGCGCGGGCGGCATCGGCCGGCGATAGTCCGGTGCGATCGAAATGCCGGTTACGCCGGCGCAAAACGCAAGCGCGACGATGAGCGCGCCGCTCGCACGGGCAGTCGGACGGGGGAGACGGAGCATGGGCGGGGACAACATAAGGAATAGGCCGCGGGACGGGAAGGATGTGCGAACGCGGAATTGCGAATTGCGAATGCCGTCGCAAGGTCACGTTTTCTGCGCGAGCCGCGACGGCATTCCGCACTCCCGATTCGACATTCGCAATTCGTGCTGTATGCTCCCGCGCATGGGCGTCGGACATCATCACGATCACGGGCATCGCCACGAGCGCGGACACGATCACGGCCACGATCACAAGCACCATCACGGGCACGGCCACGGGCACGAACATGGGCACGGGCACACGCATTCCGGTTTTTTTGTCGTGCATCGGCCGGGCGAGCTTTCCGGGGAGATCCCCGAACATCGCCCGAAGGAAAAGCGCCGGCTGAAGATCGCCATCGCGGTCACGACGACGGCGATGGTCGTGGAGGTCATCGGCGGCGTCATCACGGGCAGCCTCGCGCTGATTTCCGACGCGGGCCATATGCTGACGCACTCCTTCGCGCTTGTCGTCAGCGTGCTCGCGATGTATCTGGCCGCGCGGCCGACGAAAAAGGAGCGCGCATTCGGGCTCTACCGCACGGAGGTGCTCGCCGCGCTGTTCAACGCGGTGACGCTCGTCGTCATCACCGGCTTCATCGCGGTCGAGGCCTGGGAGCGCCTGATGGCGCCGCAGCCGATCCTCGCCTGGCAGATGTTCGGTGTCGCGGTCTTCGGCCTTATCGTCAATGTCGCGACCGCGCTCATCCTGATGGGCGCGGGGCACGGCGACATCAACTTCCGCAGCGCGTTTTTGCACATGGTCGGCGACACGATGTCTTCGGTCGTGATCGTCATCGGCGCGGTTGTCATCCGCTACACGGGCTGGGTGTGGATCGACCCGGTGCTGTCGGTGATGATCTGCGGCGTGATTCTCTACTGGGCGTATGGCCTGACGCGCGACTCGGTGGGCATCCTCATGGAGACGGCGCCGAAGGGGCTTGCGGTCGAGGCGGTCGAACACGGCATCAAGGAGCGCTTCCCCGACATCGCGAAGGTGACGGACGTGCATATCTGGGTCATCACCTCGGGCCTGAACGCCATGACCGCGTGTCTGGCCGTTCCCGCGGATATGGATCTCGCGGCACAGAAAGCGCTGTCTCACGAGGTGCGTCACTTCGTGCTCGACGAATTCGACATCGGCCACGCGGTGTTCGAGTACGTGGGGACGAAACCTCTATAGCGCGCATCCCGGCAGGAAAATCGGGCTGCGTGGTTCAATCCCCCCTTGCCATCGGCCCCGCGCGCGATATGATGAATTAATAGAAAAGCAGATCCGTTCGGAAGCCATCGGGGCGGCCCACAGAAAAGTTGCCGGCGCGAGACGCATCGCCGCCGCCGCCGAATTTTTGCCCCGCGGAGCCGAGCCGGATGATGGCACGAACGCCCCAGTTCGCTGATAACGCCGCCAGCCTTGCCGCCTTGGCCGACTTCATCAACGTCGTCTGCAGCGCGTCGGTGAATATCCACCGCTATCCGACAAACTCCACCATCGTCTCCAATGCGCTCAGCCGCGCGGAGGCGCTTTTGGGCGGGCTGCTTTTAAACCTGCCGTCCGTCACGCTGACCGAAAACGAGCGATACCTTCAGGCCAACGAGGAGGTGCTGCCGCAACGCGTGCAGTTCCGCCCGCAAACGCGCACCTTCCTGGCCATGATGCACACGCGCAATATCCATTCGATCACGTTCCATCAGGGCGTGACGCGCGACGAGCTGGCGTCGATGTTCCGGATCCTCGGCGCTATGCCGGAAGAGTTGCACGCGGGGGGAATTTCGATCGAGGAGCGCATCGCCGCCGAGGGCATCCGCCACATCGCCGTGGACGAGGTGTTTTTCGTGCGCGTCACGCGAAGCGGCGCCCTGGGCGCGCACCACGCCGAGCACGCCGACGAGCCGCCCAAAAGCGATCCGATGATCGCCGTCGCCAAGGCGCGCGACGGGCGATTCCTCGACGCGTTCATGACGCGCGTGCTTCGGACCGGCCCGTGGGACGCCGCCGGCGCCGACCAGGAATTGCGCGAGGCGATCGGCTTGCGCGATTTGCGCGGGCAGGACCAGATCGATTTCGAGGACGTGGGCGCGACGCTGGCCACCTCGCTCAATCGGTGGCTGGGCCTCGATCGCGTGGACCTGGCGAGGGCCGGCGGCAACGCCAAGGCGCTTGACCTGGCCGAGCGCATGTCGGCGGCGCCGGTACGGCGGTTAACCCGCATTTTCGCCGAGATGTTCCGCGAGGCTGCCGCCGAACGCGATATTCCCACGCGCCGGCGTCACGTTCGCGCGCTCGACGGCCTTGTCGGCGGGATGCACCCGTTTGTCATCGCCAATTTCTTCGCGGAGTCTCTCGACGCGGCGCCCGAACGGCCGGTCAAACGGCACGTCCTCAAGCACATCTCGACGTTCAAGAAAGGCGGCGCGCTCGACGCCTGGTCGCGCGAGGCTCATCGCCTGCTGGACGGCCTGAATCCCGACGATTTCGCCTTCGATCGCTCCCGCATGCTCGAGATCGAGGCGACCCTCATCCTGATGAAGGCCTTCGCGGAACCCGGCGAAAAGCGCGAGCTGGGCCTGCAACTGCAGTTGGCCGCCGGCAACATCCACCTGCTGTCCATCACGGAAACGGAAGCGGATTTCCTCGCGCTGAAGGTCAAGCGCCTCATGGCGCGGCCGGCCGCCGATTTCGCGAACGAGGATTTCCTCGACCACTTCGCCAACATGGCCGCGCATCTGATCGCGCACGCGGACGGCGCCAAACCCATGCGCGTCATCCTCAATCACGTCGGCGCCAACCTGTCGACGCAGGACGAAATCGTCCGCGCCGCGGCGCTCGAGGGCATGCGCCGCATGGCGATCGAACTGGCCGCGCTCGGCGGCGCAATGGCCGCGGCGGAAGCCGCGTCGATCGTCGCGCGCGCGGTCGCGCATGCGCACGATCGGGAATTTTCCACGATCGCCGCGGCGCAACTGGGCAAGGACTTACGGCTGCTGATCGAGGAAGGCCGGCTGGAAGCGGCGGTGCGCATTTTTGGCGCGATCGACTCCCAGCGCGACGCGGGTACGCCCGAGGGGCGTGAGCTTCTCGACGGCATCTTCGACGGCCTCGCGCGCGACACCCATACATTGCAGCTTGTCATCGAGCGCTGGACGATCGGCACCGAACAGGAATCCGAGGCGTCAGCGCATCTTTTGGCGCGCTTCGATCAGGAGCTGGTGCTGCCGCACCTGTTGGCGGTGCTCAAGGATTCCGACGAGCGGCGCGTGCGCAAACGATGCACGATGTACGTGACGCAGCTCGGCGACGCGGCCGTCTCGCGCCTCGTCGAGGAGTTGCGCCCGGAAAATCCCTGGTATTACAACCGCAATCTCATCAGCATCCTTGGCGACATCGGCCGCCCGAGCGTGGCGACCGCGGTGCTTCCCTACCTGGACGATCCCAACGAGGCCGTCGCGCGCGCGGCGGTTCAGGCGCTGGCGCACATCGGCGGCGAAGGCCCCGGCCGCGAACTGCTGGAGCGCCTGGGGGACCAACCGCCGTCGCTTCAGCGCGTCATCCTCGCGCAGATCGGCAAGGATCGCCTGCTCTTTGCCGTTCCGAAGCTCGTCGATTTCCTGCGCACGACGGCGGTGAGTGACGAAAATCTGGACCTCGTCTGCGCCGTCGTGAAAACGCTGGGACAGATCGGCGACCGCGCGGCGGGGCACGTCATCGCGCCGCTTTTGAAGAAAAAAGGCCTGTTTGCGCGGCCGAACGACGAGCTTGTCGTCGCCGCGCTGATCGCGCTTGGACGGATCTGCGAGAACCAGTACGCCGACGACATTCGCGCGTACCTGAACCACAGCAATCCGACAATCGCCCAGTCCGCCAAATTCGCGCTCGACCGACTACGCGGCGAGCCGGAGATGAGAAGTGCGGAGTAGTGTCGGGGCGATAAAAGAGAAAAGAGGAAAGAAGCCGGCGACAGATCGTTTGTCGGTGCCCCCGACGATGAGCGTGTCGGCGGCACGTGGCGAACAAGGAAAAATGGCGGCCCGTCGGCGGTACCGCCATTTCCGTTTTCGATCAAGTTCGCGCAACGTTTGCGACGAATTCTCTTTTCTCTTTCCTCTTTTCTCTTTCCTCAGCGAACATCCCTGACCGCCGCGAGCGCCGCTTCGAAATTCGGCTGTTCGCCGACCTTCGGGAGCACCTCCTTGTAGCGAACAATGCCTTCCTTATCGACGACGAAAACGGCGCGGGCGAGCTGGCGTGTTTCTTCCATCAGCACGCCCCACGCGAGGCCGAAGTTGACGTCACGGTGATCGGAGAGCGTGTCGATGTTGTCGACGCCCGCCGCGCCGCACCAGCGCTTTTGCGTGAAGGGCTGATCGACGCTGATGGCCACGATGCGCACGTCATCGCCCAGATCCTTCGCGGCTTCGGCGAAGTGCTTCAGTTCCGCGTCGCACACGCCGGTGTCCACGGACAGAAACGGCGCGACGACAAGCGTCTTGCCCTTGTAGTCCGAGAGCTTCACGGTTTGCAGGCTCGTGTTGACGAGCGTCGCGTCCGGCGCCGCATCGCCGACGTTGATCGCGTTGCCGACGAGCGTCACGTCGTTTTGCCCAAGCTTCACCGTCCCGACTTTGTTGGCCATAAAAAAACCTCCTCGTTCTTTCGATGCCATGGAAAAAAATTCGCGCGTTGCGGAGTCATCGTGCTACGGCGCGGCGGCGGAGGTCAAACGGTGCGTCCACGGGAACGTGTGCGATCTCACGCCTAGCCATAGCCGCAAGCGCCCCAAAGCGACGCGGATTATTTGTTGGAGCTCGCGCCCTTCGCGCCCGGCTTTCGTCTTTGCGGATTTCCTTTCGTCTCCACCGTCCTTTCCAGAATATGTTGGATGCGTTGACATCGCGTACCGCGCAGGTCCAGTATTGGAGTTTATTTTAGAGCAAAGAGAGGTTTTAAATTGCCCCGCCTGAACTTTCCGGACGCCCGCCGTTTACTCGGACGAGCGATCCTCGCGACACTGTGCCTGGCGCTTGTTGCCTACCTTTCCCTGCGTTTGTATAACCACCTCAGCCTCCAGTCCGTCGTCGATGTCGTTTTGAAGGAGAATCCCGCCTCGCACGCCCGCGTCGGCGCGCATTTCGAGCGGATGATCGACTTCGATACCGTCTGTTTCGACGTCCGCGGCGTGCCGAGCCTGGCCGAAGGCCCGGCGTTGCTCGAAGTTTTCTACCAGTTCGCGTCCGAGCTGAAAGACCGGGAGTTCGCCGCCGTGAAGCTCTCCTATCGCGGGCGGTTGCTTTTGACCTTGCCCGGCGAGACTTTCGCGCGCATCGGCCAGATGTACGGTCACACCGACATGGCGAGCCTGAATCAGGAGGTCGTGCGCGAGGCCCGCTTGCCCGGCGGCAATCTTCTGCGCAACATCGACCGTCGTGTCCTTGCCCAGATCATGGCGGCCCTCGGAAAGACGAACGCGCCCCTTACGGGGTGACGGCCCCGCCCTTTTGCGCGGCGCCCCGGCGGCGCGGATGGCCGCCGTTCTGTTGGCGCTCGCCCTTTTTGCCTCGGCGTGTCGCGACGAACGCGACCCGGGCGCCGCGGTCATCGCGCTCGAGGGCCAGCCCGTCACGCTCGATCCGCGCTTCGCAATCGACGCCTATTCCACCCGGATCCTTCCGCTTCTGTACGACCGGGTGATCGACATCGGACCCGACGGCGCGCCGGCGCCCGCGCTCGCCACGAGCTGGGAGTCGCCCGACGGCGGCGCGACATGGCGCTTTTCGATCCGCGAGGGTGTCGTTTTTTCCGACGGCACGCCCCTATCCGCCTCGGATATCGCCGCGAATCTCAACTGGCTGCGCGATCCGGATAACGGCGCGCCCGCGCAGGCGAGTCTTGCCGACATCGCGTCGGTCGACGCGCCGGACGAGACGACGCTCGTTGTCGCGCTTTCGCGGCCGTTTTCGCCGTTTTTGATGAGCATGGCGCGTGCGGTCATCCCCGAGGAGCGCCTGGCGGACCCGGCGTTCGCCGAACACCCCGTCGGCAGCGGGGCGTACGTGCTCGAATCCATGCGCCCGGGGCGCGATCTGACGCTGGCCGCCAACCCGAATTACCACGGCCCGGCGCCGTCCATCGCCCGCCTTCGCTTCGAGGTGCTTCCGCACGAGACGACGCGCATGCTGAAGCTGATGAAAGGCGAGGCCGATCTGCTGCAAAACTGCACGCCGCCGTACGCGCTCGAGTTCCTCTCGAGCGATCCGGGGGTCGTCACCGAGCGTTCGCCGGGCATCAACTACGCGTATATCGGCTTCAACCTCGACGACCCGCGCGGCATCGCAAGCAAGCGCGGCGTGCGCCGGGCGATCGCGCACGCGATCGACCGGGAGGCGATCGTCGAAACGCTGCTGGACGGCCAGGCGCGGCCGGCGAACGCGCTGCTTTCGCCGGAGCACTGGGCCTACGCGGCGAATGCGCGCGACTACGATTACGATCCCGCGCTCGCGATGCGCCTTCTGGACGAGGCCGGCTTTCCCGATCCCGACGGCGCAGGCCCGCTCCCGCGATTCGAACTATCGTTCAAAACAAGCACCGACCGCCTGCGAAACCGCATCGCCGACGCGATCGCGGATCAGCTCGCGCAAGTCGGCATCGCGGTCGAAAAGCGCTCCTACGAGTGGGGCGTGTTCTTCGCGGACATCCGCAAGGGGAATTTTCAGACGTACAGTCTCTCGTGGGTCGGCGTGATCGATCCGGATCACCTGTACTACGTCTTTCATTCCGAATCGTTGCCGCCCGCGGGCGCCAATCGCGGGCGCGTTCGCCTGCCGGCGGTGGACCGGCTGCTTACCGCCGCGCGCCGCACGGCCCCGGCGTCCGAGCGCGCCGCCCTTTATACCCGCGCGCAGGAAATCCTCGCCGACGAGGCGGTGTACGTCAGCCTGTGGTGGGCCGACAACGTCATCGCGCGGCGCGAGCGTCTCGTCGGCTTCGAGGCGCTGCCCGGCGGCGAATACACCTCGCTTGCGACGGCGCGCCTGGCGGAAGCGCCGTGACGCGTATCGCCGTCCGGTGTCTGAAATGGGGCTTCGCGATCGCGGGCGTGGCGCTGGCTCTTTTCGTTTACAAGAACCTCGTGGACGCCTCGGATGTCGAGATCCGCCGCATCGAGGTCGGCGGGTCCGTCGGCGCCGCGCTTGACGGCACGACGGCCCTCGTTCTTTCCGACATCCATGTCCGCGGTCAATACGCGCGCGAGAATCGCGTGATCCGGACTATCGAGCGCGAGCGCCCGGACTTCGTTCTCATCGCGGGCGATCTGCGCCCCTACGGCGGGCCGGCCGAGCCGTCGATCGAATTTTTTGAGCGCATTCGCGTTCCGGGAGGTGCGTTTGCGGTGCTCGGCGACGCCGAATATCGCAAGGACACGCGAAGCTGCATCTATTGCCACAAGCCCGGCGCTTGGGAGGTGCGCGACGATCTGCCCGTGCGCGTTCTGCGCGATCAGGTGGTGACGTTGCGCGGGCCGCGCGGCGCCGCCGATCTGTGGGCGTCAGACGTGACATCGCACCCGGACGATCTGTCGTGGATAAAAGCGACGCCCGAGGGACGGCCGGTCATCGCCCTGACGCACTTCCCCGAAAGCGCGGTCGAGTTCGCGGCGGCGGGCGCGGACCTGGTTTTGTCCGGCGATACGCACGGCGGGCAGGCGTTGGCGCCGCACCTGATCCATCGCCTGCTTATCGGCAGCGAACGGGCGCGTTATCTTTACGGGCCATATCGCGTCGGCGACGCCGACCTCTACGTCTCAAAGGGTCTTGGATGGACGCACCTGCCGATCCGGATCGGCGTCAGACCGGAAATCGTGATTCTGGAATTTACCGCGAGCGCGCCGCCGTGGCCGGACCGTGCGCCGGGGACGCCGTGAGCGACCGCGAAACCCGCGTCACGACGATGACGCCAAACGTACCCGCGCGCCGCGATCCGCCGGAGTTTCCACGCTTCTGGCGCATCCTGGGCCGCATTCATCGGATGGAGCGCTTGCGACGCGGCCGTCGCGAGGCCGTGTTGGCCGAGCGCGACCGCAACCTGCGTGTGCTGCTGCGCTTTGCCCTCAAGCGCTGCCCTTTTTACGCCGATCGCGCGAATGTGCGCGATCCGGATAATCCTCGTCTTTCGGAGTTTGCTGCCTGCACGAAGACGCGGATGATGGAATCGTTCGACGGCGTCATTACCGATCCGTCGGTGCGCCATGAGGATGTCCTCGAGTTCACGTCGGACCCGCATCGCGTGGGCGACCTGCTTCGCGGGCGCTACGTCGTCGCGCACACCTCCGGCTCCACGGGCCTTCGCGGCGTGTTCTGCTACGACGCGTTCGCGTGGGAGACCGCGCTCGCGCTCTCGTTCGCCATCGGCTACACGCCGTCGTTCGGCTGGGCGTGGCCGCGCGTTTTGGCCGCGCCGCTTGCGCCGCTGCGCGCGGCGATGGTCATCCCGACGCACGGGCATTTCGCGAGCGTGCTGATGCCGCGGATCGCGCCGCCGGGTTTCGCGCGCATCGTGGACGTTCGCGTCGTGGAGATCACCGATCCGATCGACCGCATCGCCGCCGGGATCCAGGCGATCAAGCCGTTCGCGATCCACGCCTATCCGACGATGCTCGAGGAGCTCGCGCGCCGCGCCGAAGCCGGCGCGTTTCGCGCGAAACCGCGCATCGTGACGGGGGCGGGCGAGCCGTTCGCGGCCTCCGCCCGCGCGGCGATCGGGCGCGCGTGGCCGAAGGCGAACATCATCGACGTGTACGCCTGCACGGAGGCGATCGGCATCTCCGCGACCTGCCCGGAGGGCCGCCACCACTTGAACGAGGACTGGATCGTCATCGAAAGCGTGGACGCCGACGGCGAGCCCGTGCCGCCGGGCGTGCGCGGCGAGCGCATCTTCCTGACGTGCCTGTACAACTTCCTGCAACCGATCATTCGCTACGAGATCTCCGACGCGGTGACGATCGACGAGACGCCGTGCCCGTGCGGCTCGCCGCTCGCGACAATCGACATCGGCGGGCGCTCGAATCATACGCTTCGCCTCGCGGGGCGCGCGGGCGGCAAGGTGACGATCCTGCCGACGCCGCTTTTGACCGCGTTCATGGAGGTACCCGGCCTGCGCCAGTATCAGATCGTCGAGGAATCGCCGGCGCGGCTGCGCATGCGTTACGTGACCGAGACCGGCCACGACCCGGTCGCGGTGCGATCGGACATGGACCGCGTGTTGATGGAATATCTAGGACGGCACGGCGTGACGCCGGACATGGAGCGCACTTTCGAAACCGCCGCCGAAATCGAGCGCGATCCGCTGACGCACAAGGTGACGCAGGTCGTGAACCTCGCCGCCCGGGAGCGTGCGTGAGCGATCCCGGCCGCGTGCTTGCCGTCGATCCCGGCACGGTGCGTCACGGCGTGGCGGTCTCGGACGCGCTGCGCATGCTGGCGCATCCGCTTGTCGTGCTGCCCGCGAAAGACGAGGCGACCGACGCGGCGGCGATCGCGGATCTGGCGCGGCGCGAGGAGGCGGTGGCGATCCTGATCGGCCTGCCGCTGCACATGGACGGTCGCGAAAGCCCCGGCTCGACGCGCGCGCGTTCGCTCGCCGAAAAAATCGCCGCGCAATTCGACGGTCCCGTGGAGCTTGTCGACGAGCGGCTCACGACCTCCGTGGCGCATGCGCTGATGGCCGAGCGAAAGATCAGGCGCGACAAGCGCAAACGGCTCGCCGACCTCATGGCCGCGGTGAACATCCTGCAGGACTGGCTCGACCGCGAGGCCGGATCGTGACAGTGCCGAAAGGCTCACGCGCGGCGCCCGGGCGAAAGACGCCGATGCGCTTCGGCGGCACCAGAATGTTGGTGGCGGGCGGCGTCCGCCGGCGGCGCTTTTATCGCGTCTTCGCGATTCTCGCCGTGCTTGCGATTATCGCAGGCATCGCCGTTTTCGCCGTCACCGAGGCGTGGTTCGGAGCCACCGATCCCGGCCCGCCGGCGGCGATCGTCATCGAACCCGGCACACCGCTATCGGCGATCGCGCGACGGCTGGAAGACGAGGGACTCATTCCGTCCGCGCGCGTTTTCATGGGGCTCGCCAAGGCGCGCGGACTCGCGGCCAAGGTGCGCGCGGGCGAGTTCGCCGTGCCGCGCGGCGTGCGTCCGGACGAGGTGCTGAACGCGCTCGTTTTCGGCCCCGAAATCCAGCATCGGCTCGTCGTGCCCGAGGGGACCGCGATGCGCCGTATCGCCGCGATGATCGTCGAAAGCGGCATCGACACGCGCCCGGTCGTCGAAACGCTGATTTCGAGCGCCGAATTCGCGCGTTCGCTTGGCGTGCCCGCCGCGCGGCTCGAGGGCTATTTGTTCCCCGACACGTACCACTACGTGCGCGGCGAGGGCGCCAAGACGATCCTGACCCGCATGGTCGAGCGTTTTTTCGAGGTGTACGACGATCCGATGCGCGCGCGTCAAAACGCGCGCGGGCGCACGATGCACGAGATCGTCACGCTCGCCAGCATCGTGGAAAAGGAGACCGGCGTGCCGCACGAGCGCGCGCTGATCGCGGGCGTGTTTTCGAATCGCCTGGCGCGCGGCATGCGCCTGCAAAGCGATCCGACGGTGATCTACGCGCTCGGCGAAAAATACGCGGGCGACCTCAACCGCCGCAACATGCTCGTGGACTCGCCCTACAACACGTACGTGCGCGCGGGTTTGCCGCCCGGCCCGATCGCCAGCCCGGGCCGCGACGCGCTTTTGGCCGCGCTCTGGCCCGCGGATACGAACGCGGTCTACTTCGTTTCGCGCAACGATGGTACGCACGTTTTCAACGCCGACTATCGCGAACACGTCAACGCGGTGAACAGGTATCAGAGGGGGCGATAGGGCGGATGACGCCGTCAGTGCCGCAAACGGAGCGCAGCGGAGTGCGCGGTCGGCCTCGCGCCGGGATGAACGCGGCTATTGCCGGTGCGGTATCGACCGCGCACTTCGTCGTCCCGCCCGGCGCGGGGCGACTTCGTTTGCGGCTCTGACGTCGAAACGATATTGCGTGCCCTACGGCAACGCCTCGATGTCGATCGGCAGGCACCAGGCGGGCGCGGTGACCGGGTTGCAGCGCGAGGGCGTGCCGTCGGGGATCTCGATGTAATAATCCCCCCAGCGTTCGGTCGGCTGGATGAAATCCGTGCTGATGAAATTCGCGCCCGAGTCGAGCGCGAACGTGAACGACGTGTAGTCCTCGTTGCGCGCGTCGTCGCAGCACGAGGCCGCGCGCGTGCGGACGATAAAACCGTCGGCGACGGCGGCCTGGATGTCGTCGAAATCGCCCTCGGCGCTGTTCATCACCATCACGCCCGCCCAGTCGTTGCCCGGGCGCGAGTCCGTGAACATCAGCGCGCCTTCGAGATTCGGATAGTCCGCGAGGTAGCTCGTGCGGAAATCGCCCGAATCGTGCGCGTGGAAGATCACGCGCCCGCGCGTTTGCCCGAGCGTCGGCCAGCCGTCGGCGAGAATCGCCTCGCGTAATGTCGCGTGCGTTCCACGCACCTCGTCCGGCGTGATGATCCGCTCGATTGGAAATACGGTAAGAACCTCGTCTTCAATTTCCGGCCCGTGGCCCGGCCAGGGGCTGAGAAAGTCGATGTCGTCCTTCGGCTCCAGGAAAACGAGAAGCGGGTGATGCCCCGGGTGCGCGTCCGACCAGCCCTTGATCGTCGTGAGGCAGTCGATGAGCGTGTCGCACGTCGTAAGGGGATCGATGACCGGCACGTGAAACACGCGGATGCCCTGCCCCTGGTTGTAGTGGATGTCGAGTTCGAATTGACGCACGCCGATGTCGAGTTGCTCATCGAGAGGGGCGTCGGTGTAGAGGTAGTCGGGCCAGGGGAAAAACGGCGGCTCGATGTGATAGCTGTTGTGCGTTCCCAGGGCCTGCACGTCGTTGATCGTTAATTCGTCGTCGTTCGGATATTCGACGCTGTCGTCATCAAAGGTGTCGTCGTCAAAGGTGTCGTCATCGGACGCGTCGTCGTCGCCGGCATCATCGTCGCTCGTGTCGTCGTCATCGAGGTCATCGTCATCGAGGTCGTCGTCATCGAGGTCATCATCGTCGTCGGCATCGTCATCGTCGGCATCGTCGTCCACGGACGAGTCGTCGTCTCCGCCGGGCGCGGCGCCATCGTCGTCATCATCGCCACCGCAGGCGCACCCGGCCGTCGAAACCGCAAACGCCATCAGCGCCACGAAAAAAACAAGAGCCCGCGCTTTGATTCGCATGTCACCGTCCCGCCATGTGGTTGCCGCATTTCTAGCATGACATGGCCGGTGCGATGAACAGATCCGCGAGCGTGAGCGAGCGGTTTCCCCGCCCGAACGGCGGCAAGCCGGAAGAGCCGATGAGCGTTTGATGGGCGCAGCCTCTTTTCTATTTTCTCGTTCCTGTTTCCCTCCGCGACGGCGCGTCCATCGCGCAGCGGAAGCCGTCGTCCGAATTCCCCGTCGGCGGGATGCGCGGGTGGTGGTGCAATCCCGCGCGCGAGAGCCCGTATTCCTGAAACCAGAAACATCCCGGCCGTTCGAGCATCGATTCCTGTACGTTGCGCAGTTCCGGCGTGTCGCGCGCCGACCCGCCCGCGAGCATGATGTGCAGGTCGCCGAAGCACGATTCGTCCCACGGCGTCGAAAGCATCTCCGAGACGTTGCCGACCATGTCGCAGACGGCGTATCCGCCCGGCTCGTCGCCTGGCGCCGGATGCCCGCAAACGCGCACGCAACACGCCCCCGTCGGCGCGACGTCGTCGACGTTTGCCTGTCCGACCCGGCAACGGCGATCTTCCCATTCATTGCCCCAGGGATAGGCGTACGGATCCGGACCGGAGTAGGCAAGCTGCCACTCGGCCAAGGTCGGCAGGCGCTTTCCCGCGCGCTCGCACGCCTGCATGGCCACCGCGTGCGGCACGGTCGTCCACGGCATGACGCCCGCGCGCGACGCGGCGGCGGGTGTTTGGTCGCCGTACGACCAGGAACCGGGCGACGAGGCGGTCGCGTCCGGTTGTGACGCCTCGTAGCGGTCGATGCAGAAATCGCCGACCGTCGTTTCCTCATACGCGACGCCGTCCCAGCGCTCGCCTTCGAACATCACCGTGACCGGGCCGCCCGGCACAAACGCCATGCCCCCCGGGCAGCGATCGTCAACCAACTCCACGCATTCCGGCGCGCGTTTGGGAAGCGAGGGCCGCGGTTGACGAGTCGGCGCGGGGAAGTCGGACAAATCCGGCGGCGCAATGCCTCGCGCGCGATAGGCCACAAGAAGCGCGGCGCCGGTAACGGCGGCCAAGGCGGCAAGCATCAGGGCTTTGAGGATTGGCCGGCGAACGCGCGCGTCGCGTATCGGGGATCGGCGATCCGGGTGCTGCCTTGTCAGTCGCCGACGCCGGGCGCGCCGACGTTCACGACGAACAGGAAGTCCGCGGCGGCTTCGAAGCGTGCGAAGTCGTCCGCGTCGTCATCATCGGCGTCCGTGTCGTCATCGTCGCCGGTGTCATCATCGTCGGCGTCCGTATCGTCGTCGTCACTGGTGTCGTCATCGTCGGCGGCGTCGTCATCGTCGTCGTCACCGGTGTCGTCATCGCCGCCGGTGTCGTCATCGTCGGCGTCGTCGTCGAGATCATCATCCGCCTCGCCGCCCGGCGGCTCTTGCCCATCGGGGTAAACGTACGCGAGCACGCGGAAGTTCAGGATCGCCGGCACGGTCTCGACCATCGGCACGTTGATATGGAACGTCCGCCGGTTCGAGTCCTGCACGAAATCGAGCGGCGTGAAACCGTCGCGCGAGGCGTCCGGATTTCGCAAATACACGCGGACGTCGATCGCGCGGTCCTGCCCGTCGGCGGCAAACGACGCCAGGCGGTCGATCTGCAAGACCGCGTCGACGCGCGAACCCACGGGGCCGCGCTGCTTGACGTAATCCATGAATCCGATGAGGTCATCGGCGCCAAATTCGAACAGATCGTCGCGCACGACGAGAAGCGGAACGCGAATGACGCTGCTTCCGTCGTCCTCGTCCTCATTTCCCTGCGCGCAACCGAACGCCGCGGCCACGAACGCAAGCGCGAACAGCGCCGCGCAGCCGGCCAAGGCGCGGCGCGCGGACTTCGATCGACCGGTCGGCGAGCGCAAAATGCAGGTGGTGAGCATCGGCGATTCCTTACCGGCCCGCGTGCCGGCTGTCAAGGCGCGCCGCGAAAAGACCGAAAATTGAACCCTTTGTTCCGTGCATCCCGTCCCGGCCGGATGATCCTCGTCGTCGTGGACCGGAACGCCGAACGCCCGGGAAACGACGCTCCCGCGCGGGGCGGGGATTGGCGGCGATATTCGCGTTTTCACTCCGCGCCTGTCATGACGATAGACCCAATGGCCATCAAATGGTCTTCGCCTGCGTCAGGTTGAGCGCGTCGAAGACCGGCGCTGCTCCGCCGTGCGGCGAACGCCGCGCCGTCAGTGCCGCAAGTCCCGAGCGACAGCCGAGGGAAGGCGCGCCGGCGCCGGAGTGCGCGGTCGACATCGCCCCGGCAAAATCTCGTCGCGCCGCCCGTGCGATTCCTCGCGATGTCCGAGCCGCAAACGCGCCCTTGCGCGCGCCGAAGGAATCGTGGGAAAGTCTGGCTTCGCAAACTCGCTCAATAGGGTGTACGGTAAATGCTATTGCACGCTGGCTGCAAACCGCTCCGGGCTCAAACCGCTCCGGGGTCAAACCGCTCCGGGGCCAAACCGCTCCGGGGGCGACGGGCGTGCTAACGGGATGACGGGTCAGGCACGCCGAAGCGGAGACGCCCTTGTAAGGTCCGGGAGGCAGGTTTATGAAGCACGTCGCAAACGAACGACAAAGACAACCCGCCACAGCTTGGTCTCGTCATTCATTTCGGACAACAATTGTACGAATGAAGAGGAGAAACAGGTGACCGCCCCCGTTTTTCTGCTCTCCTCCGAATGTTAACTGAAAGATGGAGTCGACATGCCGGGTAAAGCGACATTGAAAAAAGTCAGAGTAAGGCTCCCTTTTATGGATGCCGAATGGGTGGCGGATGACACTGAAGAAATCGCTCTGAGAAATCTAGTCGATCAGATCCGCACTAGAAGGGCATTTCATTTGAATCGCGGTTATGCTGAGGAAGAACCCGAATTTTTTCTTAAATCAATTCTTGAGGCTCGAACAGAGACCCGAGATTTAATGAAACGTCTTCCACTGAAGGCAGTAAACTCTCGTTTGATTTTCATGGAAGTAATGAATCGTCTGGCTGACGTTCTTGATGCGTGGCGGGAAGGAAATGAGCGGTCAAGATTTGATCTTGAAAGATACGGACCGCCGATGCGAATGGTACGAATAATGGAAAGTTCGTGGATAAAGGTCGAAAAAATCCGAATTGAGTTGGATGAGATCGTTAGAAGCATTGAGGCAAATATCGGGATTTCTAAATGAAAAACAAGTATATTCAAATATTTTGTCGTCAAGTGCGATCCCGTTCTGAGGAGAGCCGGCACGCGTTAGAACTAGTCCATAGAGAAAGCTTAATCTCTAATTCTATTTCTATTCTTAGAATGGAATTAGATTTGAGGGTAATGGTAATTTACTTGCTTTATCTCGACGATCAAGAGTGCCGAGATCATCTTGTTTCCTTGTCGGTCGAAGGAAATAAAGTAAATAAAGGGGGCAGCCACCTATTTTGAAAATATTTAATGTTTGACGGTTACCGATAAATCTATATTTCACCCTATTCAACGGCGTGCGCGACGACTGCAAGCCGCTGGGCGGCGCGCCGTGTGCGACCCGGGCGCCGGTTGGCGGAATGAGTTGAAAGCGAAAAGCGCGGCAAATACTCACTTCTCACTCCTCACTTCTCACTTCTCTCCCCTCACTTCTACGATTTTCGCGACGATCGGCAGATGATCCGACGCCTCGATGATGCGCTCGTTCGTGACGGCGCGAATCTCGGCGATGCGCGCCGGTGGCGCGGCGAGGATGCGGTCGAGCGAAAAGATCGGCCGGTGCGCGGGATACGTCTTGAACATCGGCGACGGGCCGAAGGAGCGCTCGATCAACCGGTTGTTGCGGCTGCGGCGCAGCCACTCGTTGAGATCGCCGAGCACCACCGTCGGCACGCCCTCGTCGTGGATCGCGATATCGACGAGCAGGCGCATCTGCGCCCAACGCTCCCACGAACGCAGGCCGAAGTGCGTCAATAGAAAACGCCAGTGCGTGCCGCGCACATCGATGTCGGCGCACAAAATGCCGCGCGGCTCGCGCCGCCATCGGCTGATATCGATGTGACGCACCGATAAAACGGGATGCCGCGTCAGGAGGCCGTTACCGTAATCGCCCTCGTCGGAAAACAGCGTCGGCCCGGGAATCGCCGTCATCTCGAGCCGCTCGGCAAGGTAGTTGAGCTGCTGGCTCGGAGGCTGGATCGGCTGGCGGTTTTCGACCTCCTGCAGGCCGACGACCTCGGCGCCCAGATCGCGGATCGCCTCGGCCACGCGGCGCGGATCCTTGCGTCCGTCGCGCCCCACGCAGCGATGCACGTTGTACGTCGCGACGACGATCCCGGAAGCGGCGCCGGGATCAGACACCGCGGGACGCCTTCGCCGCAGCGCGCCGCAACAGCAGGTGCCGCGCGGCCAGCGCCGCGCCGACGACCGCCGCGGAGATGACCGCCAGAATCGCGACACTCCGGG